>NZ_JBWKMK010000133.1:0-34065 GCF_056431365.1 Acinetobacter seohaensis | reverse complement strand
TCATGAGAAAGCCCATATAAATGGGTAATGTACAAGTTGCTGTAGAAGCATGTTTAATTCGTCTGATCACAGATACTTTATAAAGTATTTTAATACTTTTTTGAATCCGTCAATGCGTAAGTCCTAGATATGTTAAAAATACGATCAATGTGTAAGATTTTTCTACTCAGTTGCTTGTACAAACAAAAATGGGAAGGGTCATTGAATGGACGATAAATTCCAAAATCTAAAAGTCATGGTGATTGATGATTCAAAAACCATTCGCCGTACAGCTGAAACACTTCTGCAGCGTGAAGGTTGTGAAGTGGTTACCGCAGTTGATGGATTTGAAGCTTTATCCAAAATTGCAGAATCAAATCCAGATATCGTATTCGTAGATATTATGATGCCACGCCTAGATGGTTACCAAACGTGTGCCTTAATTAAAAACTCGCAAAACTACCAAAACATTCCTGTCATTATGCTATCAAGTAAAGATGGTTTATTTGACCAAGCTAAAGGACGTGTCGTGGGTTCTGATGAGTATCTGACTAAACCATTTAGTAAAGATGAATTATTAAACGCCATTCGTAACCACGTGACCGCATAATTATTAGTTAGTTAGATTTATTGGGGAAAATAATGGCTCGTATTCTTATTGTAGATGATTCACCTACAGAAACATTCCGCTTTAGAGAAATCTTGACCAAGCATGGTTTTGAAGTCATTGAAGCAGCGAATGGTGCTGATGGCGTGACCATGGCGCAAGCTGAATTACCAGATTTAGTATTAATGGATGTGGTTATGCCAGGCGTGAATGGCTTTCAGGCAACACGTCAAATTTCGCGTGGTGACACCACCAAACACATTCCAATTGTAATTGTGAGTACCAAAGATCAGGCAACTGATCGTGTTTGGGGGAAACGCCAAGGTGCAAGCGATTACTTAACTAAGCCTGTTGACGAAAAACAATTAATTGATGTGATTAATCAACACCTTAATGCAGGATAAGCTATGGCTGCAAATGGTTTTATTGAATTGCTTCGGTTATCTAAACGTGGAAACAAAAACTACGTTAGTACCGAAAATGAGGTAAACCGCTGGTCAGGCATTGCTTTTGAGATGATGGGGCAATATTTCGTTGCTCCATTAGGAGAAGTTTCTGAGGTTATTTATCCACCGAAATATACGCCAGTGCCAAATACCCAACCTTGGGTAGTAGGTTTAGCGAATATTCGCGGAAGATTACTTTCAGTTTCAGATTTGGCACATTATGTTTCTGGGCAAAGCAGCCAATATTCACCTACTCAAAAAGTAATGTGTATTAGTCATAATGACCATTATGTCGGTTTAGTTGTAGATCAAGTTTTGGGTATACAGCACTTTAATAAGAAAAGTTTCTTTTCTAAACACAATGATTTAGATAGTAATTTACAAGAATATTGTCAGGGGTATTTTCACCAACATAACCAACAATGGCATGTTTTCTTATTTAGTCGTTTATTGCAAAACCCAAAATACATGAACGCATCTATAAAATTTATAAATTAACTGTCGCGCACCTAAAAAATGAAGGCGTCAATCGGGGAGAAGCTGCATGGGCTTTAAACTTAAAAAGAAAAATTCAGGCGAAGAAACCGTCCGTAAAGCAAGTGGTCCAGGTTTTTTTGCAAAATTACAGGCGCGAACAGAAGAGTTTGCGAGTGTATTTGGCGAAACAGAAAAATCTAAGCCACTTATTTTAGGCGCAGCTTTTTGTATCATCTTATCGCTTTTCCTGTTGTTATACCTTTTTTATAGCGTGCCGCGTAATAACGATTTTACCCGTAGTTTGGGTGATTTACGTCTGTTGTCACAAACCATTTCACGTCAAGCAACCGAAGCGACTGCATCAGGTACGCCTGAATCTATTAAAAACTTAACAGATTCACAAAAAGCCTTTGCTGCTCACTTAGAAACAGTGAAGGATATTCATGCCAGCCCAGATACACTGCGTGAAGTGGAAACACAGTGGAAATCGGTTTCTGAAAATATTGATTTGATTGCTTCGCAACAAAAAATCATTAACCAACTCTATGACACCAACATTGCAATTGGTGAAACCATTCCGGGTATTCAGGTTGAATATAACTTGATGGTTGACCAAATGGTACGTCAAGACATGCCAAGTAGCCAGGTGGTTATTGCAAAGAACCAAGTATTCATTGCAGAACGTATTTTACGTTCAATCAGTTCTGTATTAACAGGTACAGACAGTTCACGTGAATCTGCAGATGACTTTAGTGCCGATACCGAAACGTTTGGTGCTTACTTGGCAGCACAGTTAAATGGTAGTGCGGAACTTGGTGTACAACGTATTACTCAAGAAGATTTACGTAGTTCATTAGAAGGTATTCAAGCAGAATATGAAGATGTATTGAAATCTGCTGCTGCAACAGTTTTAAATAACTCAACACAAATTGTAAAAGTACGTCAGGCATCATCTTCTATTTTCGATCAGTCAGATAAGCTTTTAACCAATTTAAATAAATTGTCTAGCGGTTCAGGTTGGTCTATTGCAATTCCTGCAATTGGCTTAATTGCAGCATTACTTGCGTTCTTATTCTGTGTATTCAAACTCTTTATCTTACGTGGTGAAGCCGATAAAACTCGCGTGGTTCGTCTACAAGATGAATATGACCGTAACCAGAACGCGATTTTACGTTTACTTGATGAGATTGCCGACCTTGCGGATGGTGACTTACGTTCATACGCAACAGTATCGGAAGACTTCACGGGTGCCATTGCCGACTCGATTAACTTCGCAATTGACCAATTACGTGACCTTGTATCGCGTATTCACGAAACATCGCACGAAGTTGCACAATATGCGGCAACCACACAGAACATTACCAACCAGCTTGCTGAAGCATCTGAGCATCAGGCGCAAGAAATTGCAGGTGCATCTGCCGCAATTAACGAAATGGCAATGTCAATTGACCAAGTATCTGCCAACGCTGAAGAATCAGCAGCGGTAGCAGAACGTTCAGTACATATTGCATCGAATGGTGCAGACGTTGTAAACCGTTCAATTGAAGGTATGGATATCATTCGTGAGCAGATTCAAGAAACCTCTAAGCGTATTAAGCGTTTGGGTGAATCTTCACAAGAGATTGGTAACATCGTTGCCTTGATTAACGATATTGCCGACCAAACTAACATTTTGGCATTAAACGCAGCAATTCAGGCGTCTATGGCGGGTGAAGCAGGTCGTGGTTTCGCAGTCGTAGCCGACGAGGTACAGCGTCTAGCGGAACGTTCAGCATCTGCAACCAAACAGATTGAAACACTGGTTAAAACCATTCAGACCGATACCAACGAAGCCGTAATTTCGATGGAACAAACCACATCGGAAGTTGTACGTGGTGCGAACTTATCTAAGGATGCGGGTGTTGCACTGGATGAAATTCAAACGGTATCAACCAACCTTGCGAAATTGATTTCTAACATTTCGGACGCTGCAAAACTTCAGTCTGCTTCTGCAGGTCACATTGCAACCACGATGAACGTTGTACAGGAAATTACCTCGCAAACGACCAGTGTAACTTCCGATACTGCACGTTCGGTATCTGAGTTTGCCAACATGGCAGAATCATTACGTGAATCTGTAACTGACTTTAAACTACCTGAATAAGCGGGATTCCAGCTTGGGGAAAGGTGTACCTATACACTGTTATGGGTACACCATCATTCAGAGATAAAGCATCGCAAAGATGAACTTAACTTTTGGGTTAGGGGCATTCAGGATGGTTACAATTAAGTTGAAGTGCCTTTTGGTGCTGAAAACGTAAGAAGCCTTAGCTATGAAAGAAATATTAAAAAATTTAGTCGAAACAATGACGCTTCCTGAAGATAGTTATCTTGAGCAAGATGCGGAAATTCTTGAAATTTTTGTCGAAGAAATTGAAGAAATCTTCGAAGAATTAAATCCATTATTTACAACTTGGTTTGCGAACCCAACAGATCAAGAAACTTTAGTAACTATTCGTCGTCACTTTCACACTTTAAAAGGCTCGGGTCGCATGGTGGGTGCGAAGTCTGCGGGCGAGTTGGCATGGACGGTTGAAGATACTTTAAACCGTGTGCTTTCGGGTACGGTAACACTCAATACTGATATTCAAAAATACGTAAAAACTGTTTTAAATATTTATCAATACAAGCTTTATCCAATTTTTAAGCAAGTCGGTTTAATTGATCTTGATTTACGCCCATTGGTGCTTTTAGGACAACAATTACAGCAAAACCAAAGTCCTGAACCTGCATTGGAAGAGTTGCTAGTTCTTGCGGATCAACTGACTGCAACTGATATGCCGACAGGACTAGAATTGGCGGATGCTGCAGTTGAATCATCAGAAGATGTAATGACTGCTGAAGAAATGCCACAGACAGAAGTTGCACAAGAAGCGGCTACTGAAGCGAGTTTATTGGCTGAAACTCTGGCTATTTTTGTGGAAGAAGCTGAAGAGCATTTAGCAACCATTGATCAGTTCTTGGCACAAGATCAGATTCGATCACAAGACTATAATGGCTTAATCCGCGCTTTACATACACTGCGCGGCAGTTCATCTATGGCGCAAATTGATCAAGTTTTTGAAGCTAGTTCTAAAGTTGAAAATTTGTTTAAAACGTTTGTACAAGATGAAATTGAATCTACATCTAAAGAAACTGCGCTGTTGGTGCAATATGCGGAATTTGTCCGGGATTATCTGCATGTACTTCGTCAAGGTCACTGTGATGGTTTAGATGTAATCTATGCAACTTTTAATAAAGCATGGGATAGCTACGGCTTTAGCACCAGCGATACAGAAGACTCTAATCCTCAAGGTTTAGTATCGAAGCTAATCGAACTGAATATTGATCGTTTACTTGATGCCGAATTTGAATTTGATAAATTGGCGCAAGCGCAATTCCCAAGCTATTTAGAAGAACTCAGCGCACAAGCGCAATTGTTGGTAGAGCATACCGATAACCGTGCGTCTGTGGGTATTCATCAATTTACTGAAGAACTTAAAGCTGCTTACGACAGTGTTTTAGCCAAACCAATTCTGCTTAACTCTGAATATGGTTATGAGTTATTTGCACAGGCACACCAAGAGTTTATTCATTTATTCGATACCTTGGCTGCGGGACAGCGTGTTACGGTTACAGAAGACATTCAGAAAACCTTAAATGACTTAACTGCATTTGTGCAGCAAGACATTGATGCAATTGCACTTGAAGATGCTGAAACATCAGTGAGCGACAATGCTGTAGAAACAACAGTTGTTGCAGAACCTGAAGCGGTGCCTGCTGCAGTTGCTAGCGAAAATTCGGGCACAGTGAATTTGGCGCAATTGTCACAACGTATTGCATCAGATCAACAAAACATGCATGCCGATGATGCCAACAAAGACTTCGATCCTGACTTGCTGGATATCTTCTTGGAAGAAGCAGAAGAGCTTTTGGTGGGTATGGATGAAGATGTCAATACTTGGTCAAAAGACGCCAGCGATACTTCGGCTTTAAACAACTTAATGCGTTATTTGCACACTTTAAAAGGTGGTGCAAATATGATTTCTGCGACGCATATTGGTTTAATTGCACACAACCTTGAGTCGATTTACGAGCGTATCATTAACAACCAAATTGTTGTTTCACCTGCGTTAATTCAAATTATTCGTTTGGTGCAAGATGATATTGCAGACCGTATTCAGACCATTCGTGATGAGCGTGTGGACTATGCTGCGCCAGAGTCGATTGCAATTTTAGGCAACATTGTTAGCTTGGCACAAGGCGATGCAGATGTGTCAGTTGCAAGTGCGAAAACCGCAGCGCAGCCTGAACAGACTATTGAGGCAGTAGAAGAGGTTGATGCACAGCCTGAGTTGGCGGTAGAAGCGTTGCAAGATACAACTGCAGATTTAGCTGAAGATGACGCAGTTATTGCTGATGATGCACATTTTGAAGACGCTGCTGCTGCGGCATTTGAGCCGATCACAGAAACTGTAAGTCTTGAAGCAAGTGCTGAATCTGAAGATGAGCAATTACATTCAATTGTGGTTGAGACTTTCAGAGAAGAAGCGGAAGAAATTTTGGATGCTGCAGATCAGCGCTTGAAACAATGGTTTGAACAGCGTAGTGACCGAAGTATCTTGCTTCAATTACAACGTGCGGCGCACAGCTTAAAAGGCGGTGCACGTATGGCTGAAATTGAGTCTGTTGCGCAAATCGCCTATCAACTTGAAAGTGCCTTTGAACAGTTTGCTGTGCATCAATTTAACTCAAATGTTTATGATGCTTTATTGCAAACCACGTTGGCGTGGTTGCGTGATGCAATCTTCAAAGCAGATTACAGCAATTATGACAGCTTAAAATCTAGCTTGTCGGCGATGCAGTTTGTAGATGTATCTGCGCAATTGCCCGAGCGTTTAACGCATACCGACTTGTTATCGCCAAGCCGTAGTTATGAGTTTGTTCAGGGTGATGGTACAGAGCCACCTGCAATGTCGGGTGAGTGGGGCGAAACCACACAGCTGGATAATAGCAATGAGATGATTCGTATCTCTGCCGATTTAGTCGAGAAGATGATTGACTTGTCAGGCGAGAACTCGATTAACCGTTCACGTATTGAAATGGAGCTTGGGCAACTAGGCGGTACGTTGAATGAGATGGAATTGGCGATTAAACGTCTTGCCGATCAGTTACGCCGAATGGAAGGCGAGCTGGAATCGCAAATTATTGCCAAGCATGGTTCTGAAAACTCACGTTATGCAGACTTTGACCCATTAGAGATGGACCAATATTCATCGTTGAATCAGTTGTCTAAATCTCTGGCGGAATCTGCATCGGACTTGGTGGACTTTAAGAGCACCTTGGCTGAAAAAATTCGTGATGCCGAAGGTTTGTTATTACAACAATCACGTATTCAGGCTGAAATTCAAGAAAGCTTGATGCGTACACGCCTTGTACCATTCTCACGTTTATTGCCACGTTTACAACGTATTGTGCGTCAGACTTCATCGACCTTAAACCGTCCGACAGAACTGGTGGTTTATAACACTGAAGGTGAATTAGACCGTACCATTCTAGAGCGTTTGGTGACACCGTTTGAACACATGCTGCGCAACGCGGTCGACCATGGGATTGAAGACCCTGCACAACGTGCTGCAGCCAATAAACCTGAAGTTGGTAAAATTGAACTGAACATTACCCGTCAAGGCACAGATGTTGTGGTGACTTTTGTGGATGATGGTAAGGGTATTGATGATGCCAAGATTAAAGAAAAAGCATTGAGCTTAGGTTTAATCAAAGCCGATCAGAATTTAGATAAAAACGAAATTCTGCAATACATTTTCCACCCAGGCTTTACAACAGCACAATCGGTTACACAAATTTCAGGTCGTGGCGTTGGTTTAGACGTGGTGCAAAGTGAGATTAAGGCGCTCGGCGGTCACGTTTCTGTAGATTCAACATTAGGTCAAGGCACAACCTTTAGTATTCGTGTACCAACGACGGTTGCGGTATCCGATGCCTTAATGGTTAAAGTTGGTGATCAACAATTTGCTGTACCGTTGGCGCAAATTGACCGTATTGTACGTATTGCACCAACCACTTTGGAATCTTACTTCAACAGCAATGAAGATTTCTTCCAAATTGACAACCAGAACTACAAGTTACGTTACTTATCTGAGTTCGTTGGCAATCAGCCATTACCGCGTTTAAGCCATGTGGGTCATTCACTACCTGTTCTGTTAATTAAAGGCAGCACAGGTCAAACCATTGCTTTACTAGTCGATCAGTTGATTGGTTCGCGTGGTCAAATTGTTGTGAAACCAATTGGACAACAGTTCTCAAGCATTGGTGCAATTGCAGGCGCAACTATTTTGGGTGATGGTCAAGTTTGTTTGATTTTGGATGGTCAGAACATTGCCCGTCAAATTCTTGCAACGCAACGTACTAAACAAGCCAGCGATCAACGTGATAGCCAACGTCGTGATACACGCCGCTTAATTATGATTGTGGATGACTCAGTCACCGTACGTAAAGTAACTTCACGTCTGCTTGAGCGTCAAGGTTATGACATCGTGACTGCCAAAGATGGTGTCGATGCCATGGAGCAGCTTGAAAACGTCAAACCTGACTTGATGTTACTGGATATTGAAATGCCACGTATGGATGGTTTTGAGGTGACTAACCTTGTACGCCACCACGACATGCATAGCAATCTGCCGATCATCATGATTACGTCACGTACAGGTGAAAAACACCGCGAACGAGCGTTTAGCTTGGGTGTGACGCACTACATGGGTAAACCGTTCCAAGAGGCAGAATTGCTTGCCAATATTGAACAATTATTAGCAGTTAGTCAGGGGTAAACGATGAGTCAGACGAATAGTCCAAATTTACTCGGGCAAATCAGTCAGCAAGAGCTGCAACATTTAATTACCGTATCTACCGGTTTTATTGATGCTTATATTGTTGAATGTCATGGTAAACAACCGATGCTGATACCTCAAAATATTGTGTTGTCAGCGCTGGATAACGCCACTCAAGTTAAAACTGTGGAATGGCACGAATCGCAATTGCCTGTTTATGCAGTCAATGACCCAGAGAAAAAAATGGGCGTGGCACTGGTCATTGAAGGTGATGAAATGGAGCAGCGTTTTGCTTTGATGTGCAATGAAATGCCTAAAACACTGCGCTTGCGTATTTCTGAAGTAGTGGATGATGACCAACAAACCACGACTGATCCTGCGGTATTCCAATATGTCCGTATGGGTGAGCAGGTCTTTCATGTACCAAATTTACAATACATTCAAGAAAACTTGACGGCTTAAACGCAATTTTCTCCGTTGTAAAATAGAAAAGGAACTCAAAATGGAGTTCCTTTTCTGCTTCATGCAACTAATCTTATAGGGTTTAAGTCAATAACCCTTCCAAAATCTGTTCATAAATTTCTGCTAATGGCTCTAAATCAGCCACATCAACATGCTCGTTAATTTGGTGAATGGTGGCATTGAGTATGCCTAATTCCAACACTTGCGCACCTGTTGGCGCAATAAAGCGACCATCAGATGTACCGCCACTGGTCGATAATTCTGTTTCAACACCTGTGACATTGCGAATGGCTTGACGTGCAGCATTAACCAATTCACCTACAGGGGTTAAAAATGGCAAACCTGAAAGCGTCCACTCGATTTCATACTCCACTTGATGGCGATCTAAAATTTCCAAGACGCGAGCTTTTAGCTCATCTGCAGTCACTTCAGTCGAATAACGGAAGTTAAAGGTCACCGTCATATTGCCAGGGACAACATTGGTCGCGCCTGTTCCTGCTTGAATATTTGAAATTTGAAATGAGGTGGCAGGGAAGTATTCATTGCCATGATCCCACACCGTTTCACACAGTTCCGAAATCGCTTTAGACGCGGTATGAATCGGGTTAATTGCCAAGTGTGGATAAGCCACATGACCTTGTTTGCCTTTTACAGTCAAGACACCATTGAGCGAACCGCGACGCCCATTTTTAATAATATCGCCTAATTTATGGGTACTTGAAGGTTCACCTACCAAACACCAAGTCATTTTTTCCTGACGTGCTTCTAAAGTTTCAACGACTTTGACGGTGCCGTTAATAGAGGGACCTTCTTCATCAGAAGTGATCAAAAAGGCAATTGAGCCTTTGTGATCAGGATGTTTGGCGACAAAGCGTTCAGAGGCAACCACCATGGCTGCCAATGCGGTTTTCATGTCGGCACTGCCACGACCATAAAGTTTGCCATCACGAATTTCAGGTACGAATGGATCGGTATTCCATGCGTCTAAATTGCCAGTTGGTACAACATCGGTATGACCTGCAAAGCAAAAGACTGGTGCTTCCGTACCTTTACGCGCCCAGAGGTTATCTACATCGTCAAAACGCATAGATTCAATCTTAAATCCAATTTTTTCTAAGCGTTCTGCCATGAGGTTTTGACAGTTGTGATCGACAGGAGTGACAGACGGTTGGCGTAAAAGCTGAAGGCTTAAATCCAGAGTAGCAGAAGAGGTCATGAGAGTTTCAGACGTTTATCAAGAGTAAGTGCTAATAATAGGGGAATAATGCAACAAAAGTGAAATTTTAGCGTGAAAAAACCTTGTCCGAGAACAAGGTTTTTTGTGGTTTTTGTGAAGATGTTCCTGAAATACTCAGAATTATTTGCGAATTTCTTGTTGGGTTTTTTCAGCAGTATTACTCACCGCATGACCTGCAGAAGATACGTCTTCGCCCACGCCTTTAATTGTATTACAACCCGTTAAAACAAAGGCTAATAGTAGTGAAGTCGCTAGAATTTTTTTCATGATCATCTCCAATATGTTCTAGATAGATTATTTTGATGTATTTTTTAGCTTAGGAAATAAACAGAATAATAAATAGGCAACTTTTATGGTGCTTACGTAATAAAATGTTGAAACTGGTATTCAGCGTGTTAAAGGGGGATAGCTAATCAGCGGTGCAGCACGATACATATAAAATTGTGAATGTGCCGCCCGATAATACAAGCCATCTCCCCACCATTGATTCGGTAGGCTACTGGCTTGAGCATTTTGACAAATCCATTCATGACGTTGTAGGCGATAAAACCGTTCTGCTTGGGCAGGAATATCACTCCCCCAAAGACCTAAACGACGAGCGCGATTAACCCAGTGTGGCGTAAGTGTTGTAGATGATTGTGCCAAGTGATGTATGGCGAAATACAATTGTCCTTTGAGTACAGCAAAACGGCGTTGAATCGGCACATCCAAGGCTTGCTTAAATTGAAATTGCTTTTGACTAAAATGATTCAGTTTACGCGCCAAAGTATCGGAGCGGTTTAAACCATACCAGTGTGCCAAAGAGCAATCCGCTTCGGCTAAATAGTATTTTAATGCGACTTCCCAATGTTCAACCTGCTGTGTGTCATGGTTGTGCAGTAAAAAATCCAGTTCACCCACAGTTTTAGCGCCATCAATAATTTGAATACTGTGTCCCAATAATTCGAAGGGATGATAGTCACGATCACGCAGCCAAAACCACATCAGCATTTCAAAGCGTAAGCCTAAACGGGTGCTTTTCAGTTGATTTAAAAAGTCGTACACTGCTTCTGGATGTGAATCTAAATAGGCTAAACGTGATTGATAAGCGTGATAATGCTGCTGCCAAAAAGTATCTGAATGGAATTCAAAAGCATGTTGAATGGGCAATTGCTCAGGCACAGCACATAAAATATTCGGACTTGCCACACTAAAAGCCAACTGACGGATGAGTGGGGTTTTGTAGGTCAGCCATACTTCGGGCAGAAGTTCGGGTTGATACAACTCAATCATTATGAATCCATGCTGAAAAATGCAGAATTACAACGGAAAATTAAAAAACGCTTTATACTACCGCAATTCGTAGTTTAGGACAGTGGTATGCAAAGCTTGTTATGGCGAAGTTTAGTGGTGATCTTTGTCATCCTTGGCTTTATTGGTGCATTGTTGCCGGGTATGCCTACTACAGTTTTTTTGATTTTAGCAGCTTGGGCATCGTCACGCGGTTGGCCGCAAATGGACAACTGGTTACTGAATCATCCTAAATATGGCAGTACACTTAGAGATTGGCGCGCCAATGGTACTGTACCGCGTAAAGCCAAATGGTTTGCAACGATCATGATGAGTATTAGTGCCGTGATCATGCTGTTCACAACTGCGCCCGTTGCGGTCAAAATTTTTACCAATACCACCATGTTGGTGGTGTGTATTTGGTTGTGGTTACGTCCTGAACCACAGCCGCCCTCGAAAGAAGAAGAATAGGGTAGCGCAATGTCTTTTTTATACACACAAGCAGATATTTTGATTGATTTAGCCGAGCAAACTTTATATTTGCCTAAGCATCAGAAACTATACGTCATCTCGAGTGGTGTGAATGGCATTGGTGAAACTGAAAATAGTGGTAAAACACCACGTGGCTGGCATGAAGTCGCTTTAAAGTTTGGTGAAAATGAACCTGAAAATGCAGTGTTCATTGCACGTCAACCGACAGGGGAAATTTACAATTTAGATTTAGCTGAACAATTTCCTGAACGAGACTGGATTTTGAGCCGCATTTTATGGCTCAGTGGTTTGCAAGAAGGTTTTAATCAAGGCATCGGCTGCGATACTTTTCAGCGTTATATTTATATACATGGCACACCAGACACAGAACCGATGGGCATTCCTGCATCGCATGGCTGTATTCGGATGCGTAACCACGATATTTTAGAATTGTTTGAACTGATTCCAGAAAAAGCCTTGGTTTATATTTCTGAACACAAGCTAGATTTAAATAGCTTAGGGTTGCTTGGTTGATGGTGCGTTGATGGTGCGAGTTAATTGAATAAAGTTGTATCTATCACAACATAAAAAACCAACATATTGAGCAGATAGATTGCAGAGCTAACAAGTTGAAAAGCACATTAATTTTGCTTGAAAACTAAAATAACTTGCAGAATTTGTTTGTTTTTATAGCGGATCACCTATTTTTTAATCACTCAGTCACAAAAAACTGAAAACAAGCCGAAAAGCGTTTGACAGGCGGTAAAGATTCTCTATAATGCACCTCACAAACGATAAAGACGTTAAGGGCGCTTAGCTCAGTTGGTAGAGCGTCTGCCTTACAAGCAGAATGTCGGCGGTTCGATCCCGTCAGCGCCCACCAAGCCTTTACGTTATAGATTCTTACGTGCAGCGGTAGTTCAGTTGGTTAGAATACCGGCCTGTCACGCCGGGGGTCGCGGGTTCGAGCCCCGTCCGCTGCGCCACTTAAGATTCTTTAACCATTGTTTGTACCACAATAGTGACTTTGTGTAAGTGCAGCGGTAGTTCAGTTGGTTAGAATACCGGCCTGTCACGCCGGGGGTCGCGGGTTCGAGCCCCGTCCGCTGCGCCATTTACATAAAATTGCTTTTGAGGGCGCTTAGCTCAGTTGGTAGAGCGTCTGCCTTACAAGCAGAATGTCGGCGGTTCGATCCCGTCAGCGCCCACCAGATTCTTTTGCGATGCAGCGGTAGTTCAGTTGGTTAGAATACCGGCCTGTCACGCCGGGGGTCGCGGGTTCGAGCCCCGTCCGCTGCGCCATTCAAAAGAAAAGTTTAGGTTGCCTGATAGACTTAAACTGAAATGATGCAAAGTTTGACAGTTTTGCAAAATCAGAACAAAATATTGTTTTGATCTTATCAGGGCGCTTAGCTCAGTTGGTAGAGCGTCTGCCTTACAAGCAGAATGTCGGCGGTTCGATCCCGTCAGCGCCCACCATATTTTAGTATTTATGCTTGGCATACATACAAAAAAGACCTTAATTGCTTACGCAATTACCGTTGCAGCGGTAGTTCAGTTGGTTAGAATACCGGCCTGTCACGCCGGGGGTCGCGGGTTCGAGCCCCGTCCGCTGCGCCATTTTTCATTCCCTGATGTGAAAAATGTATTTCAAAGTTCAAGACGACGTTCTTTGCTTGTCTTGCATCATAAAAAATAACGATGTTATTTTTTAATCTTCAGGGCGCTTAGCTCAGTTGGTAGAGCGTCTGCCTTACAAGCAGAATGTCGGCGGTTCGATCCCGTCAGCGCCCACCATATCCTTTCATCCTCATTTATCTTATATTACTTGCGTATTGCAATAAATTCGCCTAAAGTTTTATTTAATAATAATACTAATATCCGTGACTTATGCGAAATCCTTATCAACGTAAAGCTGCATCTAAGCAAGCAACGCAAACTTATAATGCACAAGATATTTACAAGCAATTTATTGAAACCATTGTGTCTCAGGGGCATGTTTTTGCATTGTATGAAGATGGCTGGGCGCTCTGTGCCACGCCTACAGGGCAACGTGCTTTTGCAATGTGGCAAAATAAAAGTCTGGCAAAACTGTTAATTAAAGACAATTGGGCCAATTATCAAGTCGAAGAAATTTCACTGAAAGATTTTATTGAAAAAGTGATTCCATTTTTACGTCAGGAAGCCACCAATATTTCGATGAATCTAAGCCCAGAAGGGCAGAATGTATTGGTTGCCCCTGAAAAGTTATTGCTTGATCTAAAAAATTATTTGTATCAGGTGTATATGCAAAAACCTGAATTTTTTAAAGATATGCAAATTCCTTTACCACGCTCGATACGTTTGAATTAAGCGATCTGCTTGCTAGATTTTATTTTTAATACTCATTCAGCAGCCAACCACTGATATAAGCAAAATACTCGCGTAACCATGCGTTATAGCGGGTATAGAGTGGTGTCGTTGCACTGAGCATGCTGAACTGTGTGTATCCTTGTCGTTTGGCAATGGCTGCTGCACGTGGTGTGTGAAAGTCGCTGGTGACAATTATAATCGGTTGGGTTTTATCTGTGCCTAATGTATGCAGCAAGGGCTGACTGTTTTTCAAATTAAGTGCCGTACTGGTGCTTTGGGTTTCCAAGATAATGTGTGATGCTGCAATTGCATAACGTTGTTGCAAATAGTTGGACATCACCTGCGCTTCGGTGAGTTGTTCCGCAAAAGCAGGGCCACCACTGACTATTAAATAACTTTGTGGATGCGCTAAGGCATAAGCGGCTGCGGTATCCAGTCGTTTGGCAAGCGTGGGCGATGGTTGTCCATTTTCAATGCCACTGCCGAGTACAATCACCACTTTAGCATTGTTGTCTACAGTATTTTGCTGCTGTGTACTGAAATGAATATAAGTAAAAAAGATCAGCAGGCTGATGCACCACAGCCAAAATATGCCCCAACCGAATTTCCACAGCCCATCTAAGCGAGTATGTTGTTTTAAGTGGCTTTGAATCCAAGTATAGAAAATCGCATAACACAGCAGCATCGTGCCTATTAAAACAGGTAAAATGGTGCCGAAATGGATTTTCTTTAAGCTGATGAGATAGGCACCATCCAATACTAAAATTAGCCCAATTAGGCTACTGAATACTCTTTTGAATAGATTAGGTTGTGTTTGTACGTGACTTGCTTGCATGCCTTGCATAATTTTATTGCACTGTGATGCTGTACAAACAGTATAGCCGAAGCTGCTGAAAAATTTTGCCTCAACTGAATTATGTTTCGGCTGAGGCTATGGATAAAACTTGGGTGAATTGCCAAGTTTTAGCTATAGAGCTACAGCGCAAGCCATTTAAAAAGTGTCAACAAATCCTAATACACATCTCGGCGATAACGTCCTTGCTGACGTAATTGTTCCAGTTGAGTCTCACCCAAAATATCTTTTAAGGCTTGGTCGACATCACTGGCCATGCCTTGAATGCTACCGCAGACATAAATCACGGCATTTTGTTCAATCCAGCGTTTTAATTCTTCAGCCTGTTCGCGTAACTTATGGTGTACATAGACTTTTTCGGCTTGATCACGGGAAAAGGCCAAATCAAGGCGTTGTAGCATACCTGTGCTTTGCCAAGCCTCGATGGTGTGCTGATAAAAGTAATCGTGCGCTTGCTGACGTTCACCAAAAAACAACCAGTTTTGGGTGTAATTCAGGCGGGTACGTGCATGCAATAAGCTCATTAATCCTGCAAGCCCTGTACCGTTGCCAATACAAATAATTGGGCGGTCATCATCAATTAAATGGAAAGATGGATTATTGCGAATGCGTAATGCGATATTTTGCCCAAGTGCAGCATGTGCAGTTAACCAACCTGAACCTAAGCCAAGCTCGCCTTGAGCATCGAATTTTTGACGCACCACAAGTCTTAAAACCTGTTGTGAAGGAATACTGGCAATTGAATATTCACGACTAGGCAAGGGTGAAAGTTGTGCCAATAATTCATCCGCAGTTTTAAATGTCTGAATTGGCGCGGTGAGGTCTTTATCTGCCAAAGCCTGTACTAAGGTTTGCTGACCATCAGCAAGAATTGTATTGGCATCGAGTTGATGCTGTTTTAAAAAGGCGTGAATCCGTGCAGTGCTGTTTTCAGGCTGAATTTCTGCAATATCACCTGCAGACCAATGCACATCATGTTGTGCTAACAGTTCAATATTGAAGGCGGGTGCGCCTAAACTGTTGGGATTTAGCAAGTCACGTTGCTGTAAGGTCCATGTATCAAAAGTTTTTTCGATATGCATACTTGGTAAGTCAAGTTGTGTGACCTGTACCAAAGCCTGATTCCAACGCTGTATGTCTGCAGGATTGGCATTATTTACTTCAATGGTATTGAACAAGGCATGTGCTTGATTACGTTGCAGCCATGCAGCAATCGTATGTCCAAAACGGCAGTAATGATCTGCATATTCACGTGAACCTAAAGCCAGTACTGCATAACGCAAATGACTCAGGTCACAGGTTTGCGGTAGGATTTTTTTCACAAAACTTGAGGTCAAATCGGGTGCATCACCTGTGCCATAAGTGCTAGCAATACATAACAGTTGGGTAGTGTTTTTAAGATCTTCAAGGCTGAGATGTTGCAGGGCTTTGACTGTGACAGGCTGATGTGCTTCTTGCAGACTAGTAGCGGTGCGCCATGCCAATTGTTCGGCAGTACCTGTTTGGCTGGCATAGACAATGAGCCAGTGTGCAGCATTTGGGTCGATCTGAAATTGAGTCTGGTTTTGACGTGCAGCAAGAGTCAAACGCTTTTGTTTACGACGTTGTAAATACAGCATCCAACCTGTGACGAAAAACAGCGGCATCATCAATGCAGAAAGCATGGCTAAAAATTGATAAACAGGCCCAAAGAAACTACCGCGATGCACAGGCAGCATACTGCTCATGATTTTTTCATTAAGCCGTTTGTCTACATATAATTCAAGTTGAGTAATACGTGCTTGTTGATAATCAAAAGTTGCGTTATTGCGGGCACGTTCATGTTGTGGAATGACATCGACAAAGTTAATTTCAATTTCACTATTGGTGTGTTTAGGCACATTAAAAGTGATACTGGAATAATCCTGCCCCAATTGCTGCGGGAAATGTTGCCATGCCTTCGTCAATGCCAGATTGATTTGTGCCTGATCCAGCGTATTCTGCTTGGCTGGTTTTGTAGTGTTTGCGCGGCGTCCTGCAGTTTGTGTTTGCGCAGCCTGATGAAGTGCTTGAGCATTTGAATTTACAGGTTTGTTGCGTCCATCTGCTTGCAATTGCGCTTGTGGTCTTTCCACACCCATGACTTTAAACATGCCATTGCGCCACCATTCATACGACCAATATAGTCCTGTGCATGCCAAAACTAGATAGAAAATCACCACCCACGTGCCGACTACCGCATGTAAATCCCAAATAAAATTACGTCCTTTTAATTGGGGTTTGAGTGCAAACCATTGTTTGAAAGAATGACGCTTCGGCCAGCGCAGGTAAATGCCACTTAGCACAAAGAACAACAACATGAGGGTACATGCCGCTGTAATTTGCTTACCAATAGGTCCTACGGTTAAATTACGGTGTAATTGCTGAATAAACTGGAAAAATTCACGTCCCCGAATTTCAGGCAACACTGCTGCCGAGTAAGGATTAATCAGGATATTTTGTCCACGTTTTGCACCTTCTTTCGCAATATTGATGCTTGAAGATGCAGCCGGGTCTTTTGCAACGGTGATGCTATTAATTTTATAGTCAGGTTGGGTACGCTGAAAATGTTGATAAATTTCTGCAGGGCTTAGTTTGGCTTTCTGCTCAACTTGTACCTGATAACTGTTCGGATTCATCCATTTTAGAATTTCTTGTTCGTAGGAATAAATCGCACCTGTCACGCCCATGAGTGACAAGATCAGTCCTGCAGTAATACCAAGGAACCAGTGAATTTGGAAAAAGGTTTTCTTCAGCATAAGCGTTGGTTGTTGAGTATGAATTGTGATGCAGAATAATGCAGAGATGAAGTTAATGCAAATGCTATTTATTCTCATTATCGTTCATTGTTTTAATTTTAAGCAAAAAAAACCTCCATCACAGGGGATAGAGGTTTATTTTTAAATAGGGATATTTAGATTTGCTTGGCTTCGCCTGCAGCTTCAGTCAAATGCTTGCGAATGGTGTTGAACGAAAAGTTCTTGCTGTCCATGCGCTTAGGCAGAATATAAGCACCTTGCTGACCTTTTACTTTGAAGTTCATCAAAATAAATTCAGGGGTGTTGTACCATTCATACACATCTTTCCAGCCAATTGCACCCACGCCTTCTTGAGCGCCCATTTGCTGACGCATCACGATACCGTGCGGCTGTACGCCTAAACGAATCCCTTTAATTTCTTGAACAGGAAATTCATTCATTTTTCGCTTAACGTACCATTCCAAGCCGTATTTACGCACGAGCAGGTAGAGCACCACACAGACAATGGCAACCCAGCAGAAAATTGTCGAATAATTTTTTAATAGCAGAATGCCTAAAATGGAAAGGGCAACAATCACACCCATAATAATCCATGCTTTCATGCCAATTTTATTGGTACTGCGCCAAATTACCAGTTGTGCGTGACGTTGTTCTTCTTCAGAAACTTCGTAGATCACAGGCTGTAGGGTATAGGCGTATAAACTTTTCGCGGTCATAGTGAAACTAACAAATTTAAAACTATAAAAAGTTTAGCATTAATTGCTGTCATGCAGTGAGTATATTGTCGCAAAATCATGCTAAGGTCGGTGAATACTTGTGCAGCTTAGGGCGAATAAGTAGGCACTGACCGTTTGCAGGATTGATTATAAAGACGCCAGTTCAGTTGCGTCCTGATCATGTTCGTGGCTTAAACTTTGTTTTAAGCGACTTAATTGTTGCAAGATACTCATCATCAAAGATAATTGCTGCAAAATAATTAATGATTTTTGATCTTCTTCTTTGTTTTGGCTTAAACGCTGACGAATGGTTTGCAACATGTTGTGTGCACTTAAATCTGGCGTTTCATCTTTCAGTAAAGCACCTTGAATATCGTCCATTGCTTGATCGAGCAGTTGCAAGACTTCCTGATCGTCAATTTTGTCACGATGCGCACCAAGTGCAGCAATATAGCTAATAAAGGTGTGATTTAGACACAAGAACTCAAAGGCTTGAGCTTTTTGATTGGGGTCAAAATCAGGTTCGGTGGCGAGTGTTGAAATCAGTGAAGCAACTTCTGCATCGGTATTATGAGCAGCACGGCGCACGACACGATAATTCAAACCGTTGTTGCGTCCATTTTTATATTGTTCAATCACTTCTGCCAAATAGCCACATTGCGCGGTGAGTGAGCGGCGAATCGTGCGTGATAAACGACGGAATTTCCAATCGGGGAAGATAAAACTCACGCCAAACCATGCTAGCGCACAACCAATTAAGGTATCGACCATACGTGGCACAGCTGCGGCATAGCCCAAACCTTCTAGGTTAAAATTCATCAGCGCCAAAATGGTCATAAAGGCAGTGGCTTGTGCATATTGTTTACTGCGCAATTCAAAGAACAACATGCCACTAATCACTAAAACCAGTAATTGCCCTTCAACGGACGGTACAAAATATAAAATGGTGTAGCCGACTACAATCCCTGCTAACGTCCCAATAATACGCAAACGTAAACGCCGTTTGGTGGTGTTAAAGTTAGGCTGCATCACAAACAGGGCGGTCAGTAAAATCCAGTAGCCATATTGAATGTTGGTGACTTGCACAAAAATATAGCCAATCAACAGCACAATCGACAAACGAATGGCGTGGCGGAACAAAACCGATTCGGGGGTTAAATGCTGCTTAATCCGAATGACAATATCATCCCAACTTTTTAAGTCATCATCTTTCAGTTGCTGTTCAATATGTTTGGATTTATCCAGTTTAATATTACGTTCGGTTTCAAGGTTACGCAGTTGAGCATCAATTGATTTCAGGTTTTGGTATAAGGCAAACAGTGCATTAATCCAGACTTGGTCATATTGCTGTTCACTGCGCAGTTTTTCTAAAGACTGTTTAAGATTTTCAAAAGCATGTTTAAAACGCTTGTTATGCACATAAGGTTTACGGTGCAAAATGCTTTCGCTTAAATCTTTACAGGCTTTGCCCTGAATCGACAAAATGCGTTGGAAGCGAAATAAAATATCGCTGTGCTGAAATATTTTCGCCAGTTTTTGATAATCAATATGTGCAGAGTCGGCACGTTCGTGAATGTCTTGTGCGACAAAGTAATATTGTAAGCTACGTCGGGTATCTTTTTGCCCGCGGTCACCTTTTAAACGGGTCAGTAAAGCGGTTTTTAAGTCGTTAAAAATCGCAATTAATTTGCCATTTTCAAGTGATAAATCAATGATACTTTGTTGATAACTCGGTGCAGTCATATCCACATCAAATAGATTTGATTTGGCAAATAAAAAATCACCCAAAGAAGAATAACTGAGTGAAAGTTTGTCTTGTAAGGCACGAACAGGGAACAGTAAAAAGCTGATGGTCGAAATTAAGCCGTACCAAATTGCGCCCGAAACCAAAAGCAGCGGCTGCATGTACCAGTCATCAAATAGGTTGACGCCAAGCATGGAATAGACTGACACCACCAAACAGCCATAAGAAATGGTGGCATAACGTCGTCCGAGCGAACCGAGCAAAATTAAGACAATACACGACAGGATTAAGCCTGTAGCAAATAAAATAGGATGCGGAAATAAAAACTGAATTGATGTGGCGGTAACAAAGAAACCAATATAGGTATAGAGCTGATTGACAATACGCACCGAAAAACGGTCATCAATATCACTCAAACCTGCGGCAAGCACACCTAAAGTTAAAGGAATAGTGGCAAGCTGCATCCCCATAAAATAGGGAACAAAAGCAGTTCCCGCAAATGCAATGAGCATGCGGATGTTATACATAAATGTGGTGTTATAGGTCGCTTGTTTGAGCTTTATCAGCCAAGGTTTCAACATCATTCCTTTAAGTAAACTTTTCTGTCTAAACAGAGATTTATGCTGCAAGATGAAGGTTTGCGTACATTGTAACTGTAGATGAGATGTTTAGAGTGCCTAATATGTGAAAATTCATCTTTGATCACAACAAATCATACTATGGAGCGTGTAAGCTTGTCTGTACATCTGTCATTTCATCATAAAATATGAGCATATCGAAAACGCTGCCAAGTTCAAGCAGTACGCCACCATCTAGGCAACAACCCAACATGCGGCAATATTCGACTGCGTGGATTTTATTGTTGGCGTTATTGACTTCGCTTGGGCCTTTATCGATTGATATGTATTTGCCTGCCTTGCCCGTTATGGCAAGCGAGTTTGGCGTATCGACCCAAATGGTCGCAAACAGTTTGCCTGCCTACTTTTTAGGTTTGGCATTGGGTCAACTGATTTACGGGCCGCTGAGTGATCGGATTGGACGTAAGCCGCCTTTATATTTTGGCTTGGCACTATTTTCACTCGCCAGTATGTTGTGTGTGTTTGCACAAAATGAATGGGGACTGATTGCTGCACGTATTTTGCAGGCTTTGGGTGGCTGTGTGGGTGTGGTAATTGCACGAGCAGCTATTCGTGATCGCTTGGATTTGCAAACATCCGCTCAAGCTTTTTCGAGCATGATGATTGTGATGACCATTGCGCCCATTATTGCACCTACGCTGGGCGCATGGGTACTTAGATGGATGAATTGGCAAGCTATTTTTGTAGTGCTGACCTGCGTTGGAATTATTTGCTGTTTATGTGTGCACTTCTTTTTTAAAGAAACTTTGGCGAAAGAACGTCGTTTAAATTTGAACTTTCAGCAAGTACTGACCTTATATTTTGCCATTTTAAAAGATCGTGATTTTCGTTTTCCAATGTTGGCAGGCTGTCTGACTGGTGGGGCATTGTTTTGCTATATCAGCGGTTCAAGTGCAGTCATGATGGATCAATATGGCTTGAGTGAAACAGCTTTTGCTTATGTGTTTGGTGCCAATGCGATTGGTATTATGCTGTTTTCGACCCTGAATAAAAAAATCAGTGGCAAATTGGGTGTGTTACAACGCTTAAAATTGGGCAGCATGATTCAACTGAGTGGTGCGGTCATTCTACTGCTTGCAGGTAGTTTGGGGTATGCACCTTTGGCATTGGTGATGGTCGGTTTATTTCTTGCCGTGTCTGGGATTGGTTTTACAGGCCCGAATGCCATGGCACTAGCTATGGCAAAACAAGGCGCACGTGCAGGAACAGCCAGTGCGGTCATGGGCAGTGTGCAATTCTTTTGTGGCTTGATTGGTGGAGTGTTACTCAACTTTTTAACAGGTAGTGCTTTGCTGAATATGGCTGTATTAATGCTGCTATTTATTGGGTTTGGGATGTTTGCCGTTTTTCATATTTTGCAACCTCAATCAGATTGAGTTGGGGTCAATACTTTTTCAAATGGTGATTTTTTTCGAAAAAATCGGGCTTTTTAACAGAACTGAAATATATACAATAGTCTAATGGTGGTGTAAATACTTGAATAATCAACCTATTTAAGGTGTTGAATTTTATATGGTTTAATTGTTTGAATCTGTAATTATGATTAATTGTGATTTCTTATTCGGGAAAACTGATTTTAATAAACGTCATAACTTGATAGATTGAAGCCTGTAATAAATGACACAAATTGTAATATTTTAAATATTTGGGTGTCTTGGACTATTTGGCAAAAGTGTTTTGATTTTTAAGCCATTTTTATAATTCGATGTGAAATCGATAGATGACGAACAAAATCATCATGCACGGATGCAGCGTTGTTTTATTTTGGAGAGATAAATGAGTCAATTACTCAACGGTCAATTTATGATCAAAGGTTTAGCTATTGCCGTTACAACATTAATGGTAGGTACTGCACACGCAGCAAAAACTGAGCAACAACAAATTCAAGAACTTCGTCAAGAAGTTGAAGCGTTAAAATCGTTAATTCAGCAACAACAGCAAGTACAACAACAGCAGCAAACTCAAATTGCCCAAGTACAACAGGCGAAGCCTGCTGCACCTGTAAGTGCATTAAGCAGCTTAAAGTCTAAATCTGGTGCAGATATTTCTATTTATGGTTCGATCCGTGGTGATGCAAACTATATTATTGATGGTGCGGATAATGATTTTAACGTTACTCACAAAACAGGTGAAAATAACGTAAAAGATAAATTACGCGCTACACCAAAAGTCACGCGTTTAGGTTTAGATTTTAGTACGCCAATGGGTGACAATAAGCTAGGTGGTAAAGTTGAAGTTGACTTTGCAAGTGCTGATAATGTCAACTCAGAAAACTTACGTATCCGTCATGCTTATTTGACTTTAAATAACTGGTTATTTGGTCAAACGACTTCAAGCTTTGCTTCAGTACATGCGCCAGAAATGATTGACTTTAGTACGAACATTGGTGGATCAGGTGGTTCTGCACGTGTGCCACAAGTACGTTATAGCCAAAAATTAGCGCCAGCAACTCAGTTATTTGTTTCTGCTGAAGAAGGTAATAGTAAGGCGACTAAAGATGGAGATTTGAGCTATCGTTTACCAGTTTTAACAGCAAAAGTGACTCAAGGTTTTGCTGAAGGTAAAGGTTTGGCTTCTGCACGCGCATTGGTTGAACATTATAAATCAGATGAAGCAAATGATGACAAAACAGGTTGGGGTGCAGCTCTAGGTGCGAATTACCAAGTTGCAGAGCCGCTTAAAGTATCTGCTGATGTTGCATATATGAAAGGCAACAGCAACCATCTATATGGCAGTAATTCAGCATATTCAGTTGTAGGTAATAGTATTGAACAAAACGAAGCAGTTGCTGTACAAGTGGGTGCAACCTATAATTTCTCACCTAAACTACGCTCAACTTTAGCCTACGGTGCTTTATTTGCCGATGATGGTACAGACTATGCGCGTGCAGCAGCTGCAGTACCTAATACTAATGCTAATGCTAACGAGAAAGTACAACAAGCGTGGATTAACTTTATCTATTCACCTGTAAAACCAGTCGATTTAGGTATTGAGTATATCAACGGTGAGCGTGAAACATTTGCTGGCGAAAAATTCAGTGATGACCGTGTAGGCTTTATGGCGCGCTATAGCTTCTAAGTCGCTACTTTTCAGCAAAATCCAAAACAGAGCTTAATATTAAGCTCTGTTTTTTTATGTATAAAATTTATAGCATTAATTCAATAACTTAAATTTTATCCAGTTTAAAGGAATGTTGTAACTTTCTCTTATAGCTGAAAACAATCATTAAAATTTATAGAAAAAAACGCAGAAAATAGCAGCTTTTTGTCAAAAAAAATGCATAATGATCGACCTTTAATCTTGCTGTTTTTTATCAAGTGGTTGAATATCTTTATCGGAAGGTATTTATCCACCTCAGATATTTTGGAGCTTATATGAGATTACCTCTCAGTGTTAAGCCGATTCAGTTGTTTGCACTCGAAGTCACCCCGAAAGTGAAATTGCTGTCTTTTGTCTTTCTTTTCTTCTGTTCTAGGCAAACGCAGACCATAACGCTTGAGTGAAACCTAAGGATTGGGTTGGCTCAGCGAAACGCATACATCTTAAACATCGGTCAAATACAATACTGTTTACATACTTTGTATTGCGGCATTTTTTAGTTGATTTAGAGTCATAATGATGCAAATGCTTTGGTTTGCATTGACAGCTCTTCATCATATTAAAAATAATCTGCAATCACTATATGGATATTGCCATGGAATTTACTTTTAATGCGTTTTATACGCTGATTGCTGCGGTCATCGTCCTGCTCTTAGGGCGACTTTTAGTCAATAAAATTGATTTTTTAAAACGCTATAATATTCCTGAACCTGTTGCAGGTGGTTTAGTTGCCGCTATTGTTTCATTGTTGGTGAATCAATTTTGGGGTTATAGCATTACCACCAGTAGCGCATTGCAAACCAGCTTTATGCTTATTTTCTTCGCCTCGATTGGTTTAAGCGCGAACTTCACAAAATTGCGTCAGGGCGGAATCGGTTTAATTATTTTCTTGATTGCAATTTCCACATTTATTGTGTTGCAAAACATTGTCGGCATTAGTCTTGCAACATTGTTAGGTATTGATCCACTAATTGGTTTAATTGCAGGATCGATTACTTTAACTGGCGGTCATGGTACAGCAGGTGCGTGGGGTGAAATTTTAGAAACCCAATATGGTATTCAAGGTGCTTTGGCACTGGGCATGGCAAGTGCGACCTTTGGTTTAATTATTGGTGGTTTAATTGGTGGTCCACTGGCTAAAACTTTAATCAATCGTCATCAATTGGCTGTACCACGTACCGACGAACAAATTGAAAAACGCGATAATACGCCTGCGGATCAAGATTCCAATGAGTTTATTCCATTTGAATATCCGCATCAGGTGCGTTTAATCACAGCAGATAATGCAATTACTACTTTGGGTTTATTTGCAGCGTGTTTGGCATTTGCCGAATTTATGACAGGCGTTGCCAAAGGCAGCATGTTTGAATTGCCAACTTTCGTTTGGGCATTGGCGGGCGGTGTGGTTCTGCGTAATGTCTTAGAAAGTATTTTTAAAGTTAATATTTTTGACCGTGCGATTGATGTGTTTGGGAATGCATCTTTATCGTTATATTTGGCGATGGCGTTGTTGTCACTCAAACTATGGCAATTGGCCGATTTGGCAGGTCCGTTGATGGTGATTTTAGGTGCGCAAGCACTCACAATGGCGTTATATGCAGCTTTTGTGACCTTCCGTCTTATGGGGAAAAACTACGATGCAGCCGTGTTGGCAGCAGGACACTGTGGTTTTGGGATGGGGGCAACGCCAACAGCAGTCGCCAATATGCAGGCCATTACCAATATGTATGGTCCATCTTATAAAGCGTTCTTGATTGTGCCGCTGTGTGGTGCATTCTTTGTCGATTTAATTAACGTTGCGGTGATTCAATCTATTCTAAAATTCTTTGGTGGCTAAGCTCCAAAGCATTCAGGCTTGATTCAGTCATCCACAAAAAATGCTAGTTCAATTGAACTGGCATTTTTATTTGATCGATAGCATTTTTATTTTAAGCCATGAAATGCAAGAATGCTGTATAGACCAGGAAACTACCAATTAAACTGAGCCAAACAGGTAGTTTGGATTTTAATAATCCAATCACCAAAACAATAAACAGCAGATCAGCAATACTCAAAATATGACGCTGTGCCATTTCGAGCACCATATACAGCAGCAAACCGACTACCGCTGCATTAATCCCTGTAACCGCATGACGAATATAGGCTTGCTGCATCAACCAAGACCAATAAGGCAAAGTCGAAAATACTAAAAAGAAAGATGGCAGAAAAATCGCCAACGTGGCTAAAGTCGCATTCAGCAGCATTGATTCTGTCATTGGAATCAAACTGCCCAAATATGTTGCAAAGCTGAACAGTGGACCAGGCACCAATTGCGCTATGGCATAACCCAAATCGAACTGTTCTGCACTGACTAAGCCTGTGCTAACAAAATCTTGATGCAATAAAGGCAAAATGACATGCCCTCCGCCAAAGACCAAAGATGCGGCTTGATAGAAACTTAAATTGGCTGCATAGAGTAATTGAGGTTGCAGCCAGTTTAGACCTGACAGCACAATAAAGGGTGCAACAAAAAGTACTGCCCAAAATACAGCATAACGACGATGTTTGAGTAAATGTGCCGCAGTAAAATGCGTATCTGTCGCCCGTGTATTGGTGGATGATGGTGCAGCAGTCGGTGCTGCGCGTTTCGCCATCCAAATGCCAAAACAAGCTGCAATCAGAATCACTAAAACTTGATTGAAGCTCAAGGGCATCAGATAAATAAATAGGGCAGAAGCAAACATTAAGGCATATTGCCAAACCGTTTTACAAAAACTACGCAACATTTGCCAAAATGCCCAAGCCACCACGGCCAATACGATCAGTTGAATACTGTGAAAGCTATTTGACGACAGTACATCTAAATATTGATGTCCCAAAACTGCAACCAATGCCATAAACAATGCGGAAGGCATGGTAAAACCCAACCACGCTAGGACTGCGCCCCAATAGCCTTTTTGCAAATAACCAATCGCTAACCCCACCTGACTACTAGTTGGGCCAGGTAAGAGTTGTGCAAGTGCGACAATTTGTGAATACTGGGATTCATCTAGCCATTTGAGTTGTTGCACAAAACGCTGATGGAAAAACACCAAATGCGCTGCAGGCCCACCAAAAGACAGACAGCCTAATTGCAGAAAAATCCAGAATAATAAGGAATAAGAAGGTGTTGGCATATAATTTTAGACAGATTCGACTTGTGCGCCACTGTAGTCGCTAGACGTGACAGTTTAACGAATTACTACAAGGATCGGTTAAAATAATAGATAGACTATGGGCGCTCATGCAAGGCGAAACAAATAGCATCAGTGGCATGGTTAAGATGGTTGCTGTATCAAGTTAGCTGATCAACCTTGTCACGATTGGCGGTGAAATATCGACTGAAACCTATGGATTCAAGAAGGTCATTATGAAAATTGGGTATGTATCTCTTACAGCATTATTGATGGTGGGATGTCAGGCAGTGCCATCACAGCAGCAATTTTCGACTCAAACTTTACTTGAGTCGCAGCCCGTGGTTGAAGCAAAGTCACGCCTGAATCAAATTGATTTTCGTCAGTTAAAACAACAAAAAAAACGTCCAATTGTTGCATTGGTTTTGGGCAGTGGTGGTGCTCGTGGTTATGCACATATTGGAGTAATTGAAGTACTTGAGCAGTACGGTATTCATCCTGATTTTATTGTGGGCAGCAGCGCAGGCAGCATTGTCGGTTCAATTTATGCCAGTGGTAAAAATGCACAGCAATTACGTGAAATTGCCATGAATATGAAAGCCAATGATGTGCGGGATGTGACTTTAGATTTAAAAGGCTTTTTTGATGGTAAAAAAGTTGAAAATTATGTCAATGCACAAGTCGATCAACTCCGTTTGGAGCAATTTAAAATCCCGATGTACGTGGTGGCGACTGAATTAAAAGAAGGCAAAAAAGTTGTATTTAATTATGGCAATACGGGTCAAGCGGTGCGTGCGTCAGTGTCTATCCCAAGTATGTTTGTACCTACTAAAATTGCAGAACATGAATATGTCGATGGTGGTTTAGTGAGCCCTGTACCTGTCAAGGTTGCACGCGATTTAGGGGCAGATATTGTGATTGCCGTGAATATTTTGGCGCAGCCTATTCATACTGAAACCAGTAATGTGTGGGGATTGTTTAACCAAAATATTAATATTATGCAAAAGCATTTGGCCAATGAAGAATTGAAACTGGCAGATGTGGTCATTCAACCCGATTTACGTGAAAAAGCCCATATTTTTGATGTGAAAGGGCGCGAAGCGACCATGTTGGCAGGCGCAGAAGCAACTGCAGCGCAATTAAATAAAATTGATCAGGTCTATCAACAGCATCATTATGCGCATGGGCATAGAATTGTAGACTATAAAGTGAGTAATACTTTTGGGCTTTATGGACAGTTTAAATAGCTGTCCAGATCCTTCATTTAGGTCAATTCAATGAAATCAACAGATTTAACTTAAGTCTAATTAGGTGCTTGATAAAAATAACTTTAATGTTAGATTGCTTAGATTTATTCTTTGTAAGTATTTGATATTATAGTTTAAAAATAAAGATACCATAAAGATATCTAAATACTGAGATGAGGTATTTAGACTTAAAATCAATTTTTTAGCGTGTTCTTTCGCACCGTTTCCATTTATTCTATGTAGCATTTACTGAATTCGTTTTTTAAGCAGTTTACCAATTGAACATGCTTCCAAGACAGCCTAACTTTTGTGCTTCAGGACTTTAAAACTTTATAAAAAATCGAGGGGATACTTCATGCACGGCTTTGAAATTGGACAGCAGGTGAAACTTGCCACTATGGAGCAAGTTATTTTTACAGTGACGATGATTAATCCAGATGGTTCTTATGTGATTGAAGCTGCACTGAGTACCGAACAAACTTTGACTTATAGCAATGTGTCGCAGGAAATGCTGCGCTTGGTTTAAATGTCGCAGCGAAGTTTGAAAATTTACGGGGAAATTGAACTTTTTTTCGTGTAAATTCGCCGAAATTTGCTTGAATAATCCATTGAATAAAAGATTTTAGATTGTTTTTTGAACACTTGAATCAGGGGGAATCACGTAATATTCAATTTGAACAAATATTCTAAAAAATCAGAAATGGATTAAAAAATAACAGCTTGGGAGTCTTAGTCTTTAGTCTTATAATTTTAAATAAATGTTATCATAAACAATATAAATAATAATGATGCAGTTGTTGCCGAAATGAACATTCAAACTTTTATAAACGCGATATAATAATAGGCTCATATCTTACTGTCTTTAAAAGAGTCTAGAGAACGCGATGTCACCATTAGATCAAATTGCCCCAGTGTTAGATGACCAGTCAGAATTAACCATGACCGTGTTAATGACACCCGACATGGCAAATTTCTCAGGGAATGTACATGGTGGAACAATTTTAAAACTATTAGACCAAGTGGCGTATGCATGTGCAAGCCGCTATTCGGGTAGTTATGTGGTGACCCTTTCGGTTGATAAAGTGAACTTTAAAGAGCCGATTCATGTGGGTGAATTGGTGACTTTCCTTGCTAGTGTGAACCATGTCGGTCGTACTTCAATGGAAATTGGGATTCGTGTAGAAGCACAAAATATTCAAAAGCGTACAGTGCGCCATACCAACAGCTGTTACTTCACTATGGTTGCTGTCGATGAAAATGGTAAACCAAAACAAATCCCTGCGTTGAAATTAGACAATGACTGGAAGCGTTGCCGTTTTGAAGCAGCAGAGCAGCGTAAAGTAGCACGTTTGCAAGAAAATCATCATCCATCTTGCAGCATTTATAAGAAAACTGAACAAAACTAAATTTTCATCAAATTTAGCTGAAAACCTGTTTGCAATTGTAGACAGGTTTTTTGTGCCTATTTTTTAATTTTGTCCAAGGCAATATTGATTGGCTTTGTAGATAAACAAAAACTGAGTAAACCGAGAGAGTGGCGGAAAACTCAGTTTTTGTATTCGATTTACATTTTAAATGTATCTAAGTTTTAAGGCTGTTGCGTCGATGCAGCAGGGGTTTCAGTGCTTGCTTCAGATGCAGGTTGTGCAGCAGCTTGTTCTGAAGCTGGTTCAGCCACAGTTTCCTGCGTTGAAACAACCACTTTTTCCTGTTCTGTTGCTGTCGATTCAGCCTTTGCAGCAAAAGTAGTTGCAGTGGCAAAAGCAAAAGTTGAAGCGAGTAAAATTTGTGTCAATTTCATGGTTTGGCATCCTTATTTAAAGTTTTTCATGAGTAGTAGGGAGTGCTCAGCACAAGCATTAAGTAAAAAAACTTATTGCGGCTAAAGTGTTCAAGTCAGTCATCACCTGATTTGAACGGGCTGAACAGGAACTCATGCTAAAGAGCCAAAGCTATGGGATCAATGCTTGCAACAAAGCAAAACAATGACGGTTACTTGAACCGCACAATGATGATGAATAGGTCGTAGTTTGGTAATTTTTGTTTTAAATATGCAGTCAAATCCAATCAAAATGGCTGTGTTTTCCGCAATAAAATTGCGTGGTTGGCAATAAAACATAACATCAAGCGGCTAAAACTCGTGTATTTCCCCAAATAAGTTGCAGATCATCACGTAATAAATGTAAGCGAATTTTTCAAATCATGATGGTGATAGATGTGCTGAAATGAATAAATTTCAGTGTGTTTAGATTCAGATTGAACTAATCGCTAAACTTGCTTAGCATGCTTGAGTTGTTTGAAATTCAATAAAGTGAGCTTATTTTGAAATTAATTGCACCACAAAAAGCAGTCCCGACGCATATTATTTCTGGTTTTCTCGGTGCAGGAAAAACCACCTTATTGAAACAGTTACTCAGCCAAAAACCAGAACATGAAGTTTGGGCGGTGCTGATGAATGAATTTGGACAAATCGGGGTCGATCAACAACTCTTACCTCAGCAACAGGGTTATCAAGTCAAAGAATTATTGGGCGGTTGCTTATGTTGTAGCAGCCAATTGCCTATGCAAATTGCTTTGTCGCGTTTATTGTCCGAAGCGAAGCCTGACCGTTTATTCATCGAGCCGACAGGTTTGGGGCATCCTGCGCAACTCTTGGAACAACTGACCGAACCACATTGGCATACGCATTTATCGATGCGCGCCTTGGTGACGGTAGTAGATGGTTCGCGTTTGCATGATCAGGCGTGGACGCAGCAAAACCTGTATGCCGATCAGCTCAAAGCTGCACAAATTATTGTGGTGTCACATGCAGACCAAATGCAGGCGGCAGATGAGCAAGCCCTCATACAACTACAACAGGAATATCAAGCCTACGCGCAAAAATGGTTGAAAGCAGAACAGGGTCATCTGGCTTTGACCGAAATGGATATACCGTATGTCGGTACACAGCGTAAAATTCAGCCGTTGCTAAAATTGCAACAGAAGGTCAGCTCTACAAATCTGCAAGAGTCTGCAGAAATCAAACAATTGCCATATCACTATGTCGAAACTGCACAAGGATATGCAGTCGCAGGTTGGAAATTGCCTAAACGTTGGCAATTCGACTTTTATCCCTTATTAGATTTACTCTGTGAACAGCAAGATTGGCTGCGTATTAAAGGAATTTTTTATACCAATCAGGGTTGGAAAAGTTTCAACTTCAATCCGCAGCAATTTAATTATCAATCTACCGATGAAGGCATAGACAATCGGTTGGAAATTATTTATCAAAGCGAGCGTGATTGGGAAAAATTTGAGGCTGAACTATTGGCGTATCGGGTCGATGCTGCTGCGGTTCTAGACTGAAATCTATACGTTATCGGGCAAACGATACAGCAAAATCACAGAAAATCCATTATGCTTAGTGGCAAATTTAAACATAGTTTTAGGAATAGACAATGGCGCTGAAAGCGACAATTTATAAGGCAGATTTGAACATTGCCAATATGGATGTGCATCAATACGGTGACTATCAGCTCACCATGGCATTGCATCCTTCTGAAACTATTGAGCGATTGATGGTGCGTATTTTGGCATTCGCACGTTATGCAGATGAAGCTTTGGAATTTACCAAAGATTTATTTGAAACCGATGAGCCTGCTTTGTGGGAAAAAGACTTAACAGGGCAGTTAATTAAGTGGATTGAAGTCGGTTGCCCAGATGAAGACAAAGTCAAAAAAGCCAGTTCGCGTTGTAAGCAAGTTGCGATTATTGCTTATGGTTCATCGGTAGATGAATGGTACAAACGTAACAGTAAAATCAAAACTTTAAATAATGTTGAAGTGTGGCAACTATCGCCAGCGAGTACCGAAGCCGTTCAAGCTTTATGCGAACGTACCAAGCAATTGCAGTTGAATGTAATGGATGGCGAATGGACATTGATTGGCGATCAGACACAGGCTCAGATTGAGTGGACACAGTTGCAATAACACTTGCACGAGCTGGAAATTATCTTAAACATCGAAGTGTAAATATTTGGAGATGAACATGAGTGCAGAATTAGAAATTATTGATTTGGTGGTGGGTGAGGGGAAAGAAGCGGTTAAAGGCGCTTTAATTACTACGCATTACACAGGCTGGTTGGAAGATGGCACCAAGTTTGATTCATCCTTAGACCGTGGTAACTATTTTGAAACCGTGATTGGTACAGGTCGTGTCATTAAAGGCTGGGATCAAGGCATCATGGGGATGAAAGTGGGTGGTAAACGCAAACTGATCGTACCTGCGCATTTGGCTTATGGTGAGCGCAAAATGGGCAATATCATTCCTGCTAATTCTAATTTGATTTTTGAAATTGAATTGTATGATGTGAAAACACGCGATCAATAAACACCTTTCAACTTAGCCAAACCGCTAGAATTTAAGTCATTCATCCGATGCCAGTAAGGTCTAGCATAAATGACTTAATTTTTTACTTCAAATTTAGTGCAAGAACGATTAGATTAAAAAACAAGCACAATAGGACTTTTGCATTTTTGAATTTCACTCGGATGTGGCACAAGTGTGCATTGCTCTTCTTAATTTTACTGTGCAGTGTACTCACACCACCGCGTGTGTTGGCGCAGTATGAGTCTGCACCTGAATCTTACTATCTACATCAACAACTGCTCAATTCTGTTCAATTTACTGAAGATCAATCGAGTATTTTGACTGGGCGATGGTTGTTTTATCCGTAACAATTGATTCAAGAACCCAGTGCGGTACTGGCATCGAATACCGTTGAATTGCCTGCTTCATTTGAAGATTTAATGGGCAATGCCAATACTTACGGCACTTTTATTGGGCACTTTCGAATTCCAAAAGAATTTCTAGGCAGACGTATTGCGATTTAGATTCCCAACCAATATGGCGCCTATCGGGTATTTTTAAATGGCGATCCACTGGTGCGTGTTGGCACAGTCGGTGCAGATGCGAGTAGTCACCAAACCGAAAATGCCCCACGAATTGCATATTTTGTTCCTGAAAGTGAATATTTTACCCTGACCATTCAAGCGTCTAGCTTTCAGAGCTTGCAAGGTGGTTTAAAAAATCCAATGAAAATTGGTTTAAGTCGCACCATCAATCAACAGTATCAGCGTTTGATGATGAGTATTGCCATGATTTGTGGGGCAGTACTTGGTATTGGTTTGTTTACCTTGATGTTTTCGGCATTTAGTCTTGCAAATGGTGGAAAGACCAAGCGTATTTTTATTTTCGGCATTTTTATTGTTTTTCTGGCATTACACAATTTATTTTCTGCACCCTATGCCTATACCACTTTCCTGAATTTAAGTTGGTCTTGGGGAATAAGACTCGAATATTTATTTAGTTTTTTAGCGATTTTATTTTTCCTGAGTTATATGTTTTTGCTCAGTTCGGGCTATTTGCATCGTTGGGTATATAGCGCGGCAATGCTGTTATTGAGCTTTAATATTGGGGTGACGCTGTGGGCAGAACCCACTATTTTTCAGCAGTTGGCATTTTATAGTTCTTTTTTCTTTGTTTTGATTTTGGCAAATTTTGCCTATGGATTTTATCCACTGGAGCGAAAAACCTCGTGGTTCAGCACGAGGATATAAGCGACTGGAGTAAACCATATGAACGACACGAAATGTCGTTTTAAATACTTGTACTATAGTCACTATTAAGAAAAATACT
>NZ_JBWKMK010000132.1:0-32521 GCF_056431365.1 Acinetobacter seohaensis | reverse complement strand
CGATTAATGAGAGCGCGATTATAGGAAGACCAGTTGGTTGTACGATAAGTTTTAGGAGTAGGTTTATTCATTTTGAAATTATAGGACTGAATAAACCTTATAGGCTAGGTTTGTGCAACAAAGCCGTTTGGTGATGACAAGACGTATGCCAATATTGTCGTACAGGATAGGTTGGAAAATTCAAAGGCGCACTCACTACTTGTAAATTCCCGCGTGCCAATAACACCTCACTTAAATAATAAGGCACTGTCGCAATCATATCGGTTTCTTGCACAATTAAACCGACCCCTAAATAACTTGGGATACTCATTAGAATATTACGTCTTAAACCACGATTGCTTAATTCATTTTCAATATGGTAGTGACCTATACTGGTATCTACATCGACATGCGATTCACGAATATAAGCTTCAACATCTAAACTTTTTTCACAAATACGTGGATGATCTTTACGACTAATCACCACATAATATTGTAAAAATAATTGCTGCTGATAAAAACCCTGCTCTAACTCAGGTAAAAAACCAATCGCAAAATCAATTTCACCATTTGCCATTTGATAACTGGTTTCACGGGTAATAGGACGAATTTTAATCCGCACTGAAGGTGCATATTTTTTTAAAAACTTGGTCAGTTTTGGCAATAAAACCAAATGCGAAACATCGGTCATTGCCAAGGTAAATAATTGATCGGAATGTGTCGGATCAAAATCGACTTTAAAATTATTGACCGTTTCAATTTTATTAATAATTTCACTAATCGGTGAAAAAATCTGTTTCGCCAACTCTGTAGGCAACATTTCATTGCCAACCCTTAAAAATAATGGGTCATTAAAATGCTGACGAATTTTATTTAAACAGTTACTAACCGCAGGCTGACTCATGCCCAATGCATCTGCTGCTGCAGACACATTTTTTAATTTATATACATAGTAAAAAATCTGTAGCAGTTTGCTATCTAACTTAAACATATCCATCTTTCCTTAGAATCAGTTTCACTGCTCAGTTTTCATCCTTATTTAACGCCAAGCTTTTAATTTAGAGCTATGCCCAATGCCCACATTAAAACAATTGGTCGGATCCAATTTTTGATAATGCTGCTTTAAGGCAGGCTTCGCCACATATAAATGCCCAACATTATGCTCTGCAGGATACTCTGCCCCACGTGCATCAAGCAATGACCACATTTGATGTTCCATCGCCAACGGGTCTACGCCTTTTTTAATAATATAGTCCTGATGAAAGACATGACATAAAAAATGACCATAATACAACTTATGTATAATCGCCTGCTCCAACTCTGCGGGCAAGGTTTCAACCCATTGCTGATCATTACGTCTTAAAGCAATATCTAAAGCGACAATGTCTTCAACTTCATTTCGATGTGTATCACGATAACGAATTGCAGCACCTGCCACAGCAAAACGATGCAGAAAAGCCTTGCGGCCTTCATCTTCATTACATAGAAAAAAACTGCCGGAATTGCGCGTGATAAAATAATCCATTAAAAACTGCTGTACTGCCGCAACATCTTGCTGCTCAATGCGCAAAATTAAATGATGTTCATACAAATCACGAAATTGGTTCATGCGTTCTGGTAAATGATTTGGCAGTAGTTTCGTGAACATTTGCAAAACTTTATCCGACAATCCACGCATGCCCCAACGGGTTAGAAAACCATCAACTTTGTCTTTCATGGCAAAAGCTGCAGGTACTTTACTGGTGCCAAACTTCTCGATAAACAAGAAGCTGTCTTTGCCATATTCTGCACCAATGTCATAGGCATCTCGATGAATATACTCGCCAGCAATCGGTACACGCGGCAAATCACGTAATAAAAAACGGCGGATTGCGGTTAAATCCTCTTGCTGATTGCTGCCGATATAAAACACCTGACTCGGAATTTTCTCAAATGTATCCAAACGCACTGCAAACACACAGACTTTACCTGCAGAACCCGAAGCTTCAAACAAACGGCTCGGGTCGGCATTAAACCGTGCAGGCGTATCGGCATCGACTTGGGCAACATCATGCACGTAACGCTGATCTGAAGCACAACAATGTTCCGAATATTCAATATCTTCAGGGCGATATTGTTGTTGCTCAAGTTTGGTTAAAATTTCTTCTGGCGAGTTCCCTAAATTCACCCCCAAATGATTGATGAGTTGCAACTCGCCCAGTGCATCGACTTGTGCATATAAGGCCAACTCAGTATAGGCAGGACCACGTCTGACCAATGCACCACCTGAATTATTACATACCCCGCCCAACACTGAAGCGCCAATACAAGATGAACCAATGACTGAGTGTGGCTCACGCTGATGCGGCGCCAATTGCTGTTCCAAAGCATCCAATGTTGCACCAGGCAAGCAAATCACTTGCTTGGCATCGTTGATGAGCTGAATACCTTTTAAACGTTGGGTGTTGATCAAAATTACAGGACGATCATAGTCATCACCAAAAGGGGTAGAACCACCCGTGAGTCCAGTATTGGCGGCTTGCATAATAATAATGCAATCTGCTGCCACAGCCACTTGTAACACTTGCCACTGCTGCAATAAAGAACCTGGCGTGACCACCGCAAAAACCTGTCCTTCGCCAAAACGTCGCCCTTGACGATATAAACGAGTATCTGATTCATGGGTCAATACATGCGCTTTTCCCACAATATCGACCAAGTTTTTGAGGGTTGCTGCAGCATCAAATTGTGTTGCAGAAGAAATTGTCTGTGGCATAGTGTACAAGTCCTGAAACAAGGTGAAAAATACAATTAAGCGATTCAGCCAAATGCATCGGTTGATGGATTGATCGCTCCTGTTGGCAATTTAGCCTTTCAGTTCACGCTCAAGTTGTACCAAGCAATCTGAGTTAATCGCTTGAATGTTTTTAGCACCCGTTAAGGTCATTGCGACTCGCATTTCTTTATCAATCAATTCGAGTAAATTACTCACACCCGCCCCACCTGCTGCACCTAGTGCATAAATAAAGGCACGTCCGAGCATACAAGTATCCGCACCCATCGCCAACATGCGCACCACATCTAGGCCATTACGAATACCTGAATCCACTAGAATTTTTAGATCTCCTTTTACTGCATCGGCTATTGGCGGTAAAGCACGTGCAGTCGAGAGCACACCATCTAACTGACGACCACCGTGATTGGACACCACAATTCCATCAGCCCCAAAACGAACAGCATCCTTAGCATCTTCTGGGTCTAAAATGCCTTTAATGACCATTGGGCCATCCCAGAATTCACGAATCCACTCCAAGTCTTTCCATGAAATAGATGGGTCAAAGTTATTGCCTAACCAGCCAATATAATCTTCAAGTCCTGTTGGTTTGCCTAAGTATTTAGAGATATTGCCCAAGTCATGCGGACGACCTAGTAAGCCAACATCCCATGCCCAGTTTGGATGCATCACTGCCTGCATATAGCGGCGCATAGCAGCATTTGGACCACTCATGCCCGAATGTGCATCCCGATAACGTGCGCCAGGCACAGGCATATCTACTGTAAAGACCAAAGTTGAACAGCCTGCTGCTTTAGCACGTTCCAAAGCATTACGCATAAAACCACGGTCACGCAATACATATAATTGAAACCACATTGGCCGTGAAATGGCAGGCACCACTTCTTCAATTGGGCATACCGACACGGTAGATAAAGTAAACGGAATGCCTTTTTTGTCAGCTGCAACTGCAGCCTGCACTTCACCACGGCGCGCATACATGCCCGTTAAACCCACAGGTGCCAAAGCCACAGGCATTGACAAGGTTTCATTAAATAAGGTGGTTTCTAAACTCAAAGCCGACATGTCATTCAAAACACGTTGGCGCAAGGCAATCTGTGAAAGGTCTTCCACATTTCTTTTCAGCGTTTGTTCCGCGTACGCACCTCCATCAATATAGTGAAATAAAAATGGCGGTAAACGGCGTTTCGCTGCTTCGCGGTAATCATTCGCAGAAGAAATAATCATGGCGCTATCCTGTTTAATCGACTCGCACGCTGACGACGCGCATCTTCCTCGTCTATCATGCGTACTTGTTGAACTACAAATTCAATATGTCCACACACTGCCGAACGGGCAGCTTCTGGATCCTGGCGTTCAATTGCATCCATCACTTGAAAGTGTTGATCGTGCAACTGATCGAAACGGTGGGCTTCGGTATAGACTTTGCGTCTGCCCAAAACTACGTTGTATTGCAACAAATCAAATAAGCCACGCATCATTTGAATGAGCACCAAATTGTGCGATGCCTCGGCAATTGCCAAATGAAACTTGGCATCGGCAATTGCCGCCTGATCGTCATCACCCAAAATCTGAAAATGAGCAATTTGCTCATAACAGGCACGGATGTTTTGCAAATCTTCTGCGGTTGCTCGCTGTGCGGCATACCATGCAGTTCCGCCTTCAAGCACCATCCTCGCTTCCTGCACATCAAAACGATAAGCAGGGTCTTCATCAATCAGGTTACTTAAAGGCTGCACAATTTGATATTGCGACCAATTGGTAGGCAGTTGTTGCAAAAAAGTACCCGCTCCAACTTTGCTGACCAGCATGCCCTGACTGGTCAATTGCTGAATAGCTTCACGCAAAGAGGAACGGGAAACCCCGAGTTGTTCACATAACTTTCTTTCGGCAGGCAATCGGTCTCCGACTTGCATCTGATTTTTTTCAACCAGTGTGCGCAGGTCTTGTACAACTTTGTCGGAAACTTTCATGCGGCTATCCTCTTGTGCATGTGGTTATGGAATCATCCATGGGAACACATAAGCTTGTAGAGTGATAATAATACCGATCATTACGGTGAACGTGATACTGTGTTTCACGGTAAAGCGGAATAAATCCGATTCTTTACCGACTAAACCAACTGCCGCACAGGCAATTGCAATAGATTGCGGTGAAATCATTTTGCCTGTTACCCCACCACTGGTATTGGCAGCAACCAACAAGACTTCTGGTACACCAATTTGCTGTGCGGTTGTGGCCTGCAAGGCAGCAAACAAGGCATTGGCTGAAGTATCTGAACCTGTCAAGAACACCCCAATCCAGCCTAAAAATGGCGAGAAGAAAGTGAAAGCATTACCTGTGTGTGACAAAGCCAGCGCCAAAGTCGCAGACATCCCTGAATAATTGGCAATAAATGCAAACGCCAACACCATCCCAATAGAATAAATTGGTGTTTTTAACTCATTGATGGTTTCAGCAAAAGTTTTAACAGCTTCACGCGGTTTCATTTTTAAATAAATGATGGTGATGATGGCCGCAATCATAATCGCAGTCCCTGTTGCACTCAGCCAATCGAACTTAAAGATCGCATCATAGTCTTTAACATCAGCGACCACAGGCGGCATCTTTTGCACCAGTTGGTGTAAAAATGGCACTTTGATGGAAATTACCCAGTCGTGCATTGCGCCATCTTTGGCAAATAAATCTTTAAACGGCTTGATGCTCCAAATAGTGACCATCACCGTTAACACTGCAAAAGGTGACCATGCTTTCACAATCTGCCCGATGCTGTATTTTTGCTGTTGTTCTGCAACTAAGTTGGCATCCACTTTTGTGTCTGCATCGCTAAAACGGAAAATGTGTTTTGGCTGCCAGAATTTAAACAGTACTGTTAAGCTCACCAACGATGCAATTGCAGCAGTAATATCTGGTAACTCTGGTCCAACAAAGTTAGAGGTCAGGTATTGTGCAATTGCAAAAGCACCACCACCCACCAATACCGCAGGCCAAGTTTCTTTCACACCACGCCAGCCATCCATAATTGCCATGATCCAGAACAGCACAATAGGCACCATAAATGGCAACTGACGTCCAACCATCTGGCTAATTTCCATGGTTTCTACACCCGAAACCTGACCCGCCACAATAATTGGAATCCCCATCGCGCCAAACGCAACCGGTGCAGTGTTCACAATCAAACATAAACCAGCAGCGTATAGAGGCTTAAAGCCCAAACCAACCAATAAAGCTGCAGTAATTGCCACTGGCGCCCCAAAACCCGCTGCACCTTCTAAAAATGTCCCAAACGCGAAGCCGACTAATAGCATCTGGAGACGCTGATCTTCTGTAATCGAAAGAATAGATGAGCGAATAATGTTAAATTGCCCTGTTTTTACAGAGATTTTATATAAGAATAATGCGCCAATAATAATCCATGCGATTGGCCATAAACCGTAAAAAAAGCCATAGATCAATGAAGCAAAAGCCATTGGTGCAGGCATGCCATAGGCAAATAACGACACCAATAACGCCAAAATCACCGTAATTGTTCCCGCAACACTTCCTTTTAAGCGAAATACAGCCAATGCCAGAAAGAAAAAGATAATCGGGATTAATGCAATAAGACTCGAAATCCAAATATTTGCCATTGGATCGTAGATCTGTTGCCAATGTTGAAGCATTGTCATCTCCTTGAAATGCTCACTCAAACGTAAACATAGGTCTAAACATAGAGGTAAAATTCTAATTTTGGTCTGACCAATATTGAGGTTAAAATCAGAATTTCCTCAATATAAGGTACAAATGATAGTTTTAGACAAGAAAAAGTCAAGGTTGGTCTGATTGTTTATCTTGAATGGTCATACCAATTTTACTGAAGGTATGTCTTTATATACAGCATAAAAAATATGCCAAAGAAATATTTAAACTTTGTTTTTTCTGCAGTTTTTAAAAGGAAGGAAAAACCAAATTTATTCGGCACAGCCTTATACAACTTTCGTCTAATACAGTAAAATACGTGTGCTTTCTTCTAAGATGAATTGAACGCTTGATCAAAGGAATCATGGATAAATTCAGCTCAAGTGGCCGCTATTCGGCTTAAAAACATGTGGATTAAAAGAATTTTTTAGACAAAAAAATAACGCCATTATTGACTGCAACAATGGCGTCATCGTGTATTTATAACAGCAACTCACACCTTACTGTGGCTTAACCTGTCACCACGTTCAAGCGCTTTAAACGCGAAATATGCAAATCAATTTGCCCTGCAATTTCAGGTAAAATTTGCTTTAAAAACTGGCTATAGTTCATTGCATCTTCTGCTCTTAATACGCCTGCTTGTACCAATTGTTCCTGCTGTAGCAACATACTTTGTACACGGTTTAAATCAGGCTTTTGCCCTTGGCTTAAACCTGTACTAATTTGCTTAAAGCCTAAATACAACTGATCACGTTGCTGGATTAATTGCTGCATTTCAACTGCAGATACCGCAGCACGCTCTAGCATAGCGTTTGTTTCCAGTACATTTTCAGATTCATCTGAATATAGACTTTGCGTTGTTTCTATCTCTGTGGAAGCCGTGTTCGGTTTCACCCACACTGTTTCCGAAACAGTCTTATTCGGTGGTTGAAACACATACACCACGGTAAACAACACCGCGACCGCCAAAACAAAAAAGCCAATACCGAGCCATCGAGTCCCATTCATGTGCATGCTCCATAAGCAAACCATCCTAAAATGCGCTCAATTCAAATATCGTCTTGAGTGCCTTAGCATGCTTTGCCTGTTATGATCGGCTTAAAAATTACGGCGTCGACCAATCGCTTGGTGCATAACCCAAACGCACTCGCTGTGGGTGATTCCCCACTGGCACACTGCGGACTTTTTCTCCCGTAGCAAAGTCAATCACCGTTACCACATCGGTTTCACTTTCTGAAATCACACAGCTTTTTCCATCTGGGCTACGGGTTGCCCAATATGGTTTACCTGCAGGAATCAGTTTGCCTGCTTTTAAACTCTGACGGTCTACAATGGTCGCGTAATCATCCATCGTGCCTGCCACACAGAGTTTTTCGCCATCTGCGCTGATGGATAAACCATGATGACGTGAATCATTTACCCATTTGCTGCGGTCTTTTGGAATTGTACTGCTGCCCGGTAATTGTCCAATACGCGTGACTTTATCGGTTTTTAAGTCGTATTCCACCAAACCATTAAAAAATGAAACCTGCGCATAAAGTTTGCTTTCATCTTTACTTAGCACCATAGGACGCACTGAGTTGGATAAATCTTTACGTCCAAAGGCATCTAACGCAGGTCGGAAATCAATTTTTTTCAGAACTTTATAATCGTTGGCATCGGCAATGGTAATAAAGCGCTTACCTTTGGTAAAATCTTGCCACTGTGCATCCATCGAAGTTTCTACGTTACCAATCGCAGAGTTTAAGATTTTCGTTCCACCTGCAAAGTAAATATTTTCGTGCGGCTTATCCCCTGTTGCAAAACGCCCCAATTCTTTACCTGTATGAATATCTAAAACATGCACCACATTACCTGACGATGCCGACACAGCAACACGTTGTCCATCTGGTGAAACCGCCATGTGGTCTGCGCGGAAACCTTCGACTGGCGTACGCCAATTAATTTTGCCCGTTTTAATGTTGATGGATACCACATCGGCAAAACTTGGACGTGAAGCCACAATCGACTGTCCATCTGGCGTGGAATACATATCATCCACCAACTGGTCATTGCCCTCACCTGCAGTTTGTTGAATGTAAGTGTAGGCAATCAATTTCACTGGATTTAAATGAATTTCTAATAAACGCTCTTTGCGGTCAGGAATCATATTGACCACACCCACTTTGCCAAAGTCTTGTGAAGGGTGAATCACCGTCACTGTGCCATCCCAGTTATTGCCGACAAAAAAGACTTGTTGGGTATTCGGTGGCTGCGGTAAATAGGTCGAATCTGCATAACTTTGTGCGCTGACACAACTTCCTAAAGCCAGCACGCCTTGAAGTAGATGTTTAAACTTAAACACCTTGTTGGAATAATTCATGTTCTTGTTCTCCCTGAACAGCAAAATGAAAGTGTTGTTTTTGTTTTGGCTTGTGTTTTTACATATTTGTTGTTTTTAACTGAAGCCTGCCTAATCCATCTTGAAGCGATCTTGAAGATTGTTGGCGTGGCATTGATTGGGCAATAGCATAAGAGTTTTTGTAATTTTGCGTCTAGGGTTCGAGCTAGACTATCCGATAGCAGGTCAAGTTTCAGATAAACAGAAATACAGCATCACATCCTGTTAAAATGCCAAGTATGATAAAAGCTTGTTTTTGTCGATGAAATGACAGTAATCCCATACCCATTCAAGCATTTAAACTCAAGAATATAAGGATGTGCCGAGATGCAGTTGTTGGAACTTAAAACCTTGCGTAAACAGCTTCGACAACAGCGCAGAGCGGTCACGCGCACCCAACAGCAACACGCACAGCAAGCTGTTTTGCAGCGGCTAATACGACTGCCAAAATTTCAGTACGCAAAAAAAGTGGGTATGTATTTACATGCTTTTGGTGAAATTCATACACACCACATCATTGAATATTGCTTCGCGCATAGCAAACAAGTGTATTTGCCCATGATTTGCAATATGAATCAACACTTGGTGTGGGTACAAATCACCCCACAACAATATCGTCAGCGTCGCTTTGCCCATCATCGTTTGGGGATGCAAGAACCAAGAACAAGTCGCGGAAAACACATCTCCCATTTAGATTTAGTCTTGATGCCCTTATTGGCTTGCGATACGCATGGCACCCGCATTGGAATGGGCGGTGGTTATTATGACCGCACTTTAGCCTCTGCCCCGCAGCATCCTTATCGCTTAGGGATTGCACATGATTTTCAGCTAATTCATACACGCTTGCCACGTGAAAATTGGGATCAACCTGTAGATGCCTTACTAACTCCACAACATTTTTTACAGTTTAAACGCACCTTGAAACGCTAAATTGATCATTTTGACTGAATAGATCAATTTAAAATCACATATTTAGCTACTTTTTAAACAATTTGTGTTGACCTGCCCTTGTATTTTAAAAAATACCCATCACTATTAAAAACATGGCAACACCGTTGTCACTCATTAGGAGTGCCCATGTCTGAAATTATTATGAATCAAGAAACCTTAGAGCCTCAGGTTCCAAGTGTATTACCGCTTTTAGCGCTACGTGATGTGGTGGTTTATCCACACATGCAAATCGCGCTATTTGTAGGTCGTGAAAAATCGATCAATGCAGTTGATGTGGCTCGTAACAGTGACAATCTAGTATTTGTAGTTGCGCAAAAAGATTCGCTTACAGAAGAAATTGATCACGACAATTTATATCAATACGGTACTGTCGCGAAGATTGTGCAAGTTGTGAATCACGAAAATGATGAAAACTGTATCAAAGTGCTGATTGAAGGCTTATACCGCGCCAAACTCGAAAAAATTATTGATGAAGACGCGTATTTGACTGCAGAACACAGCTTGAGCCCAATGACTGTTGCGATGGATGAAAATACCCAAGCAACACGTTTGCAAGAATTACGTGCCTTATTTGCGCAATATGCAGAAGCAAAATTACGCAATGCACGTGAACTGATTGCTGCTGCCAATAAAATTGAAGATTTATTGCAGTTGTTGTTCTTTGTTGCAACCCGTGTGCCATTGAATATTGATGTCAAACAAAAATTCCTTGAGCACGATGAGTTTGAAGCTCACTTGACCGAGTTAATGACTTATTTATTGCAACAGTCTGAAGAACAGCAGATTGAGCAAACCTTGCATGACTCTGTTAAACGCCAGATGGAAAAAAATCAGCGTGAATACTTCTTGAATGAGAAGATGAAAGTCATTCAACGCGAACTGTCCGATATGAACGGCGGTGCGGAAGATGATGTCGCTGAAATTGAAAAACGTCTGGCCGAAGCAGACTTGCCAGAACATGTCCGCAAAAAAGCAGAAGCTGAGTTCCGTAAGCTAAAAGCCATGCAACCTGCATCTAGCGAAGCGGCTGTGGTACGTAACTATCTGGAAGTAATTTTAGATACGCCATGGAACAAAGCCAGCAAAGTCAGCATTAACTTGGCGAAAGCACAAGAAATTTTAGATGCCGACCATTACGGTTTAGATGAAGTCAAAGACCGTATTGTGGAATACCTTGCTGTGCAGTCGCGCGTGAAAAAACTCAAAGGTCCAATTCTGTGCTTAGTCGGTCCTCCGGGTGTAGGTAAAACCTCACTGGGTGAATCGGTTGCAAAAGCCACTGGACGTGAGTTCGTGCGCATGGCGCTAGGCGGCGTACGTGATGAAGCGGAAATTCGCGGTCACCGCCGTACCTATATTGGTGCGATGCCGGGTAAAATTGTGCAGTCATTGACTAAAGTTGGTGTGAAGAACCCACTGTTCTTGCTCGATGAAATTGACAAAATGGCACAGGATTACCGTGGCGACCCTGCATCTGCTTTGTTAGAAGTACTTGATCCATCACAAAACAACAAGTTTAATGATCACTATTTAGATCTAGACTTAGACTTGTCTGAAGTGATGTTCATTTGTACTGCCAACAGCATGAATATTCCAGAAGCTCTGTTAGATCGTATGGAAGTAATTCGTCTACCGGGTTATACCGAAGATGAAAAAGTGAATATTGCAGAACGCTATCTTGTCCCTAAAGCCATCAAAAATAATGGCTTGCGTGCTAAAGAATTGACGGTTCATGAAGAAGCGATTCGTGACATTGTGCAGCGCTATACACGTGAAGCAGGTGTGCGTAGTCTGGAACGTGAAGTGTCAAAAATTGCCCGTAAGGTGGTGAAAGAAGCAGTCAGCAAAAAAGCCAAAAACCTACAGGTAGATGTGACTTCACAAAACTTGCCTGACTACCTTGGTCCACACAAATTTGACTATGGTATGGCAGAAGAAGAAGCCGAAGTGGGTCGTGTAAATGGCTTGGCTTGGACTTCAGTGGGTGGTGAATTACTCACCATTGAAGTGGCAACCATGAAAGGCAAAGGTAATTTCATCACCACAGGTTCATTGGGTGATGTGATGCAAGAGTCAATCAAAGCCGCGATGACCGTTGTGCGTACCCGTGCCGACAGTTTAGGCATTGAAGCCAATGTATTTGCCGAAACCGATGTACACGTACACTTGCCAGAAGGTGCAACACCTAAAGATGGTCCATCTGCAGGTTTGGCATTGACTACGGCATTGGTATCTGCATTTACAGATATTCCAATTCGTCCTGATATTGCCATGACAGGCGAAACCAGCTTACGTGGTCGTGCAATGCGCATTGGTGGCTTGAAAGAGAAACTTCTTGCGGCACATCGTGGTGGTATCAAACTGGTATTTATCCCACAGGAAAACGTGCGTGACTTGTCTGAAATTCCAGACAATGTCAAAGAAGGTTTGGAAATCAAGGCTGTGAAAAGCATTGATGAAATCTTGCCTTTGGCACTGACCAGTATGCCTAAGCCTTTAACCAAGGCACCGATTGTGAAGCCAGTAGCAGCAGGCAAAGCCGCACGTCATTAAGCAAGTTACTCTGCTTTAAGCATAGAACATCTCAAAAGAGCACTTCGGTGCTCTTTTGTTGTATTTAGATTCTGGATTTAAAATAATTGAATAATTTTTTAATTATTTTTAAAATGGATAGTCTGTTTTTAATTCAATTTCCTTGAAAAATAGGCAAACCATCCACATATATAAATTTAAGATACATCGCGCTGTATGTTTCTTGTTTGGTCTATTTAGACCGATAAATTGATCAGACGCTTTTGATTGAAGCGTGCTTCATGGTCTGGTCATCCATATCTCCAGGTGGATGACCTTTTAACCGCAGTCCTATTTCAATTCAGGGCTGCGTTTTTTATGCGCTGCGATCAATCATCAAGGTGATAAAATCTGTGCAACCAAGCCATTCACGACATGTGCCATTTTTTCAAAATTTACTGTTTTTAAAGTATCACCTGTGGTATGGCGAAGTGTGCTGCGATAACTGCCCGTATCGGTAATTAAAATAGCTGGAATATCATATTTCCAATAATTTAAATGATCTGAAAAATCTATACCCTTGATGAAAGTCGGTGCCACCACGCGCTCACATTGCAACTGGTTCAAACGCTGCATTGTATTGCAATAGCTTGCACTCATTTCACGTGATTGCATATTACTCAATGCCACAATAAAATTGCCATGACTTGGGTAAATCCACTTTAAACCGATTGGGTAATTTTGCACCAAATTTTTATCGTAATAACCAATCATATCCAGCACATACACCGCACGGATTTTTTCCTTTTCAGCCTGCACAGATTTGGCATGTATAAAACTGCCCATCGACTCGGTTTTAAAAAATGGTGGCTCTGCCAAGGTATAAAAAACAAATTCAACATTTTGACTAAGTTTATTCTTTTCCTGCGCCAAAATTCGTGCTGTTTCGATTACACCTGCAACGCCAGAAGCGTTGTCATTTGCCCCCTGCTGCTGCCCATAAACATCGTAATGCGCACCAAAAATCGTTTTTTGCGCAGCACCGATATTCAATTTGCACACCACATTGCGGTAGCTTTGCTGATTGACCACATAATTTTGAAATTGACACGGAATTCCAAATACTCGCATTTGTTCCCGAATCCATGCCGAAACCCGATTCAGTTCAATCACATTTTTATAATGACGATACTGTTCGGAATTACCCAAACCCTGCTGCCCAATCACTTGCTGCATATAGACTTGCAAATTGTTTGGTTCTGCCCATTGAGCCTCAGGCACAGCAAATGTGGCAGTGGTCATCAATCCCATACCCGCGCCCAATATCCATGAATATAACTGCTGACTTTGAAACGCGCGCATGCTGATAATTCCAAGACAAAAAAGACCAATAAGATTGCTGAGTATTAAAGCAACAGCCTGTTGGCAAATTCAATTGCAAATTGTGTCGTTACACAGCGCTTGTGTTGAATCATGGTTATAATGCGAGATTCTGATTGATCGCTACATGAACTCGCCTATGAAAATTCGCATTCTGACCATTGGACAAAAAATGCCTGCTTGGGTGCTGACTGGTTTTGAAGATTATTTCAAACGGATTCAGCCTTTTGTGCAGACTCAAATTGTCGAACTGCCAATGGCGAAACGTGGCAAAAATGATTCTGAGGCCGATATTCTAAAATATCGCCAAATTGAAGGTGATAGCATTTTAAATGCCATGAAAAACAATGAGCTGTTAATTGCCTTGGAAGTGGGCGGCAAAGAGTTCAGCACCGAAAAACTTGCAGAAACCATGAAAGGCTGGATGCTAGAAGGCAATGATGTCGTGCTTGCGATTGGTGGACCAGATGGTCACTCTGAAGCAGTACGTAAAGCAGCAGCATGGCATTGGTCATTATCCAAACTAACTTTGCCACACCCTTTAGTTCGCGTGATGCTGATTGAGCAGCTATACCGTGCTATGAGCATCAACCACAACCATCCTTATCATCGTGCAGGTTAAATCAACTTATTCAATTTGTAAGTTGAGTTATCAAAATATCTTCAACTCAAACGACGTTGCAAAGCTGCAACATAGCGTTGAACAAAAGTACATTTCGCTATACACACTTTTTTGCGATGCTGTAGAACAGCAGGCTTTAGGGATCTAGGCATGAACTTACAGACATTACCCGGTTTATTTATCTCACATGGTTCGCCCATGTTGGCACTCAATCCTGAACAGGTCGGGCCTGCACTCAGCCGTTTAAGTGAAAATTTGCCAACACCGCAAGCCATTGTGGTGATGTCGGCGCATTGGGAAAGTAATGCACTGGAGGTCAACACAGGTATTCGCCCTGAAACATGGCATGACTTCCGTGGTTTTCCTGAAGCCTTGTACGCCCTGCGCTACCCTGCACCTGGCTTACCTGAACTGGCAGAAGATATTTTGCAGCGTTTGGCTGATGCGGGCTTTGCTGCCCATGCCAACAGCACACGCCCGCATGATCATGGCGTATGGATGCCATTACTACACATGTATCCCGATGCCAATATTCCAGTGATTACCATTTCTTTGCCCATGAATATGAGCGCCGAACAGATTTATCACATTGGGCAAAGTTTAGCGCCATTACGTGAACAGCAAATTTTACTGATTGGCTCAGGCAGTATCACCCATAACTTACGTGAATTATCATGGAATACACCCAATGCGGCTGTGCCTGAATGGGCATTTAGTTTCCGTAATCGTGTGGTGCAGCATTTAAGTCATCGCAATTATGATGCAGTACTAGATTGGCAACAATTGCCACATGTAGCACGTAATCACCCAACCCTAGAACACTTTGCACCGCTGTTTTTTGCAATGGGTACGGGAGATCGATTTAACATTGTACATAGCAGCTTTAGCATGGGTTCACTCGGTATGGATATTTATCGTTTTGACTAACCGATAGCTCCGCTTATTTAAAATCTGACTTTTTAATTTGGATACATTTTGTTAGCAAAAGCTACGATATGTATCCATATTTTTTGTTAATCTCTTGATTATAATCACGTTGAAACTTTAGCACATAGAATATAAACCAATGAAATTCAGTATTTTTGCGCTTGCCCTGCTCCCTTTGGCTTTAACTGCATGTCAATCTTCACATCTTCCTGCCACTTCAGGAGATCCGGCTATTTCTACTCTATCCACCACATTAAAAACGCCTACACAAATTTTGCCCGCTTATACCTGGGAACTTGATCGTGGGCTGCAACGCCCGATTGTTCTGAGCTTTGATCAACGAGGCAGACTAAGTGTAGCTTCTGGCTGTAATGGCCTTGGCACGAGCTGGACTGTTAAAGATAATACCCTGAGTACGGGTGACATGATGGGCACCATGATGGCATGTGATGCACCATTAATGGAACAGGAACGTTTTATCAGCCAGCTTCTGCAAAAGCGTAATATTCCGTTTAGTCTGGATCTAAATGATGCCAATCAGCCAAAACTGAGTATTACTGCAGCTGATGGTCAAAAATATGTCTTTACCGGAAAAATGACACCGGAAACCAAATACCAAGGTCAGGCAGAAACCATTTTCCTGGAAGTTTCGTCACAGACTAAAGCCTGTACGGGTGTAGCTCAGCAAACCTGCTTACAGGTGAAAGAAATCAAATATGATGAAAAAGGCTTAAAGACTCAGGTCGATAAAGACTGGACTTTATTTTACGATCAGATCGAAGGTTTTCAGCATTCATCGAATGAGCGTCAGATTATTCGGGTAAAACGTTATGAAATTAAAAATCCGGCAGCTGACCAGTCTAAATATGCCTATGTATTCGACATGACCGTAGAGCGTGAAGCAGTCAAAGGCACTCTATAACGATAAAATCGCAATATAAAAAAACCGAGGCATTCACCTCGGTTTTTTTTAAAGCTTAAACTCAGTCAGACTTAGAATACGCCTTGAGAAAGCATTGCATCAGCAACTTTTACGAAGCCAGCGATGTTTGCGCCGTCTACATAGTTCACGGTACCGTCTTCTTTCGTACCGAATTTTACGCAGTTGCGGTGAATTTCTTTCATGATTGCGTGTAAGCGCTCATCAACTTCTTCGAAAGTCCAGCCTAAACGCAATGCGTTTTGAGACATTTCCAGACCAGAAGTTGCTACACCACCGGCGTTAGATGCTTTACCTGGCGCATAAAGAATTTTCGCTTCAACGAATTTCTCAACCGCTTCAAGTGTAGAAGGCATGTTCGCACCTTCAGCAACACAGATTACGCCGTTTGCAAGAAGCGCTGCTGCATCATTCGCATCAAGTTCGTTTTGAGTCGCACATGGAAGCGCGATATCACATTTAATACCCCAAGGACGTTGACCTTCAAGGTATTCAAAACCGTGCTTAGACGCAAATTCAGAAATACGACCACGTTTTACGTTTTTAAGTTCCATCACTTCAGCAAGTAATTCTGGCGTGAAACCTTCTTTCACGTACACAGTACCATTCGAGTCAGAAAGTGAAACTACTTTCGCACCCAAGTACATTGCTTTGTCTGCAGCAAATTGTGCAACGTTGCCTGAACCAGAAATCGCAACGACTTTATCTTTAAAGCAATCGCCACGAGTCTTGAGCATTTCCTCAGCGAAATACACAGTACCGTAACCTGTAGCTTCTGGACGCGCCAAAGAACCACCGAAAGACAAGCCTTTACCTGTGAATACACATGAAGTGTCATTGCTGAGCTTCTTCATCATACCCGCCATGTAACCCACTTCACGACCGCCTACACCAATATCACCCGCAGGAATATCCGTGTTAGAACCTAAATGACGATATAACTCGATCATTAAGGCTTGGCAGAAACGCATAATTTCGCCTTCAGACTTACCTTTAGGGTCAAAGTCTGAACCACCTTTACCACCGCCCATTGGCAATGTAGTCAAAGCATTTTTAAAGGTTTGTTCAAAACCTAAGAATTTTAAAATAGAAAGGTTCACTGATGGGTGGAAACGCATACCACCTTTAAATGGACCAATTGCTGAGTTGTACTGTACACGGAATGCACGGTTTACGTGGGTTTGACCTTGGTCATCTACCCAAGAAACGCGGAACTGAATTGCACGCTCAGGCTCAACCAAACGCTCAAGCAAACCATGTGCTGCATATTGAGGGTTCTTTTCAATGAATGGCCAAAGACTGGTCATTACTTCTTCTACAGCTTGTAGAAACTCTGGTTGATGTGCATCACGTGTTTTAACGTAATCTAGGAATTCGTTAAGGCTGTTGTATTTCAACGCTTAATCCTCAGCAGAAAATGGATCAAAATTGGTCAAAATTTCAATCAATGATATATTTTGGCGCAAAATATTAAATATCTTTTGTTAACAATCTACAATAGTTTTTTTCAAAAAACTTTAAAACATTTGTATTTTCATAAATTTAACTTATTTTTTAGCGTGTTAAGCCCATAAGTTAATGTAACAAATTAATTCATAGTTTTGAGCATTTTTGCCCAAAAAGCTAGCAATTGTTGTTCTTAATTTGCGCACAAGCCTAAAAGCAAAAATCGTGCTAAAATCATCGACCTAGAATTTTCCCCTAGCCTTATCTTCCGTTTTTCTGCTGCTGTTTAAAGTGGCATTGGTTTGTCCATGAATTCGCAAATTGCTCTGATTCAAAATATTGATGCGCTACTCCCTCAAACTCAATGTGGCTTATGTGGTCACCGTGATGGCTGTTTACCCTACGCCAAAGCGATTGCAGAAGGCGAAGCGGCCAATAAATGCGTACCCGGTGGACAACCTGTTGCAGATGCACTAGCAAACTTACTGCAACGCCCTGTATTGACCGCAGAAGCCAGTGTTTGGCCTGTGCAGGCAGATGGACGCCCACAGCGTATGAAAGCGCTAATTCGTGAAGATGAGTGCATTGGTTGTACCAAATGTATTAATGCCTGCCCTGTCGATGCCATTTTAGGCTCAGGCAAACTCATGCACAGCATTTTGACTGATTTATGTACGGGCTGTGAATTGTGTATTCCGCCTTGCCCTGTCGATTGCATTGACTTGGTAGAAGATACACAACCCCTGCTTTCTGATAGCGCACGAGTGGCAGAACAGAATGATTTACGCCAACGCTACTACGCCCACATACAACGTGAAGAACAACGTCGTCTGCACCGTAAAGGCCCTGTGGTACGTGCAGAAATTGATACCGAACTGTTTGCTCAATTTTCTGCACAAGCCGATGCTGCTGTGCCTGTGATTGAATTGCCTGTGCAAAAAAATGAACAGATTTCCACTGCCGATGCACAAACCACCATCGAACTGGCAAAATTACGCACACAAATTAAAAAACTCGAAAAACAACTCAGTGTGCGTGACGATGAGAAAAAACGGCTATTACTAACCAATTTACAACAACAGTTACGTGAATTAGGAGCATAAACATGCCCGAAAGAAATACACGTCTGACCAATAAAGCGGTCAAAACAACGGCTGCCAAAAGCACCACGCTCAAAGAAAAGCCGTCTAAAAATATGACCAAAAAGCAAATTCAGACTTTTTTTGAGCGCTTACGTGACCAACGTCCAAATCCGACCACTGAACTGAATTTTTCCAATCCATTTGAATTGCTGATAGCGGTGACCTTATCTGCACAAGCGACCGATGTCAGCGTCAATAAAGCCACCGACAAACTGTTTCCTGTTGCCAATACTCCCGAAGCGATTTATGCCTTAGGTGTGGAAGGTTTAAAAGAATATATTAAAACCATCGGACTGTATAATTCCAAAGCAGAAAATGTCATTAAAACCTGCAAAATTCTCATCGAAAAACACGGCAGCATCGTGCCTGATAATCGTGCCGATTTAGAAGCCTTGCCCGGCGTGGGACGCAAAACGGCCAATGTAGTGTTAAATACCGCATTTGGACAGCCTACTATGGCGGTCGATACGCATATTTTCCGCTTAGGTAACCGTACAGGTTTAGCTGTAGGTAAAAATGTTTTAGAAGTCGAACACCGTTTGATTAAAGTCATTCCTAAAGAATTTTTAATTGACTCGCATCACTGGCTAATTTTACATGGCCGTTATTGTTGTATTGCGCGTAAGCCTAAATGCGCTGAATGTGTGGTGTCAGATGTGTGTAACTGGCCTGATCGCTTTGAATTTGGTGCACATCGTCATACTACGCTGCATGAAATTCATCACGCGCCCATATCTAAGTAAGTGCTTCGGTAGAGTTTTGCAAAGTGATCTAAGCTTATTGATGACAAGCTAGATCATCAAAGCAATGTGGATTATCCAAAATCGTGTGGATAACTGTGCAATCTATGCACAAGATTGTGCAGAGATGGTTTATTTATCCTGAGAATCTTCAGACTGACGTTGTTGCTCTTGCTGTTGTTTAAGTTTCGGATGCAATTGATAGTGCTTGCCTGATTTTTTTTCAGCCGAATTCTGAGCTTGTGTGTTGCGCAACAACTTATAGCTCACAAAAACAAGAAAGCCTAAAACGGCAATACTTGCCAATAACATGATGATCACAGCAGCATGTTGCAAAGCACTCTCCCAAACTGAAACAAATAAAAAGAGCCCTAATATGAATCAGGACTCTTTTAAAGTCAAAACAAGCAGCCTGTTTAAACGATTTTATTTTCTTTTAAACAGACTTGGTCTAAGACCTAGACTTATTTTGCTTGGTCTAAAATAGCAAACAAATCTGCTTGAACTTCTTCAATTGGACGAAGACCATTCAATTTGTTATAGCTTGGTGCATTTTCACCAGAAGCAGCACGACCTTGATAGAAGCCAACCAATTGCTCGGTTTCTGAGTGATACGCTTTTAAACGCTTACGAATGGTTTCTTCTTGGTCATCTGGACGTTGAACCAAATCTTCGCCAGTTTCGTCATCTTTACCCTCCACTTTTGGTGGATTGTAAACAAGGTGATAAATACGACCAGATGCAGGGTGCTGACGACGACCAGACAAACGTTGTACGATTTCTTCGTCTGCAACATCAATTTCAATCACGTGGTCGATATTGATGCCTTCGCTTTCCAAGGCTTCAGCTTGTGGAATAGTGCGAGGGAAACCATCAAAAATACAACCATTCACGCAATCTGGCTGCGCAATACGCTCTTTCACTAAGCCAATGATCAGTTCATCAGATACCAAACCGCCACCGTCCATGACGCTTTTGGCTTGTAGACCTAATTCAGTACCTTCACGAATTGCAGCACGGAGCATATCACCGGTTGAAATTTGTGGGATATTGTAGCGCTTACAGATCAACTGAGCTTGTGTACCTTTACCTGCTCCAGGTGGTCCGAGTAAGATAATGCGCATAAAAAAACATCCTCATTTTAACAATGTATTTGACACTCGTTGCATATCAGAGCCATCGCCCTTTACGCAGCCAGCATCCTCTTATAAGAAAGCGACAAACAAATGTATTAAACCAGCAATAAAACCAGTTACACCACCCAAGACAATTAAAATCCACTCATCTTCCTGAAAGGCAGGACGCAAGAGATTCTGGAATTCTTTTGGCGTCAGTTCACGAATACGATCTCTGAACATTTGATAAATTTTCTGTGCACGGCTCGCATTAAAGGCAGGGTCGCATACAGGCACCATCGTAATTTCAATCGAACGATCAATCAAGTCAGTCTTGAGTTTGGCATACTCTTTTGGCCCCAAAGACAACTGTAAAGAGGTACGAACCAATGGTGTTTCCATAATTTCGTTGATGTGGCGTTTGACAATACGGCGGGTTTTGTCTTTTTTACTGCCATACATCATTTCAGTCATAATCGATTTTAACGTAATCAGATCTTCTGTGACTACCGTTGCAAACACATCCGAGACTTCTTCTTGGCGTTTCATGAACGCACCCTGAATATTATAAGTCCCAATGCGTGGAATCACTGGCTTAATCCATGGAAATTGACGATTTTCAGTCAATTTAAAGAACTGCGGATATTTCACGTAATGTGGTTCGACTGGGTTAAATACCATCCAAATCGCAATCCAGTTGGTCAAGAAGCCCCAAATTGCCGCCCAAAATGGAACCGTCCAGTGCCATGGTACAAGAAACCAAACAATCATTTGGAAAATACCAAAGAACATCCCAATCAATGCACTGATATGCCAAATAAAGTTAATTTCTTTTTGACCGACTTTTAGGAACATACGCACCATTAAGCGGCGATCACCTTCCATTTGGCTGACCACCATTTCACGCATATCCACCAAGGATTCAACATTCAAGGTCAGTTCAGTCACCAATTCACGCAGCACACCTGGCAATTGTTTATGCGCCTGTGCGTAAATACGGCGTTTAATCGAATACGGTAGGTTTTCCCAAAGCACAGCATTGCGGTCTAACATGACCTCATCAATTAAGTGCTCAAGTTCAAAACCCACTTGCTCACCAATAATACGCGCCATATCTTCAGGGTCCATAGCATTGAGAAACTCACGCAATGAACCTAATTTTGACAATGTGTTATCGGTAATGATGCCTGAAATACGCCCTGCTTTACGCGGTACAATCCCCTGCCATCCCACAGGAATAGGCCCAAGGTGAAAGCCCCAAAAGCTAATTGGATAGAACACCATTTTTAGTGCCATCCACACGTGCGCCCAAGTCACAAAAGCAGTCACAGGAATAATACTGAGCACGGCCCAAAAATCTGGACGATTCAAAAAGGTTTGCCACAACTGATTGACGTACTCAAGCATGCATTTTTTCCATATTTAGTTCTAATTACAAGATTCTAAAGTAGTTAAAAGTCACTATTCTGACTACAAACCCATACTGAGCGTATAGGAAAATTGTAGTCTAGGCTCAGTTTCCGCAATCACTCGCCCTTGTCGATCTTCCAATTTTTCACCTGCGCCAATGCCAACACTAAAGCTACTGATGCGTTCAGGGCTCAGTAATACATAAGCCAGATCAATGCCTGCACCTAAACGCGCTTTTTCTTCACCATCCACCCATTTAGATTCTAGGTGTCCTGCGTAAGCGCCAATATAATAACCATTTTTGTCTTTACCTGTGAGGTGGTATGGGTAACGAAAACCTGTTTGCCCACCGACTTCATGGTCACCATTTAAAAAAGCCCCCGCTTTTAGATAGGCAATGCCATAAGGATTGACCCATTCACCATTCAAATGCAGTAATTTTTGGGTAATACCCGCCCCTACATTCCAGGTTTTTGCGCTATCTGCGCTAATTTTTGCTTCAGGTAAAAAAGTAGTGTTCCCAGCAAAGCTAAAACTTGAAAAGGCAAGTAATGCCACGAAAGAATAGACTTTTGTCATTATTGTCACCAGTGTCCATTTGTTTTAATTTTAAAAACAGTCCTGTTTTCGTGTTTTGACTCTAGCAGAATTGTCAGGATTCTTATATACAGCAAATTACAATTTTGATGTCGCTAAAGTCAAAAATTAAGATTGCGCCCATCTTCTAGGTTAAATCGGGCAATTCAGTCAAACATGGTTACTCAAAATTGCCAATAGATGCGTTAGAATAGTCCAAATTCGTTCTCCCTCATTTTTGTTAAGCCAATTTTTGTATGAAACAACACTATCCGTTAAAAAATGCTCAGCAAGAGAAGCGTATTTTTCGCAATCGCATCTTTTTTTCGGTGGGTGTTGTGGTTTTTTTCTTGCTGCTGTTGGTGGCTCGTTATGCCTTTTTACAAATTAGCGGCTACGATGAATTTGCGACTGCATCAGATAAAAACCGAATTCGGCTACAACCACTCGCACCTGCACGTGGTTATATTTATGACCGCAATGGTGTGTTATTGGCAGATAACTACCCTGTGTTCTCAGCCACTTTAAGCCGTGCAGATGTTGAAGATATTGACGATACCATTGCGCGACTGACACCTGTTTTACAACTGACAGAAGAAGATATCGATCGCTTTAAAAGTCGGATTAAAACTTCACGTAAAACTGAACGTGTATCGATCAAGCTGAATTTAAATGAATCGGATATTGCCCGTTTTAGTGAAGTTAAATTTCAGTTTCCTGGGGTCAATATTGAAACCCAGATGACACGTTACTATCCGCATGGTGACTTATTTGCGCACGTGATTGGTTATGTCGGGCGCATTAACGACAAAGAACTGAAAGAAATTGACAAAGATGCTTATGCAGGCACCAACTTGATTGGCAAAATTGGGGTAGAGAAATCGTATGAGCACTTGCTACATGGCGTACCCGGCAACGAATCTGTAGAAGCCGATGCACATGGTAATGTGCTGCGCAATTTAGGACGTAAAGACCCTGTACGTGGCAATGATTTGTTTTTGTCATTGGATTATGGCTTGCAAGTGGTCGCCTCTGAACAACTGGCAGAACGCCGTGGTGCAATTGTGGCACTTGACCCACGTACAGGTGAAATTTTAGCTTTAGTCTCCAGTCCGAGTTTTAACCCTAACTTATTTGTCACAGGTATTAGCCATACCGACTACTCTGCCTTACGCGATAATTTAGATCAACCACTCTATAACCGTGCAGTACAAGGTGTTTATCCACCGGGTTCTACCATTAAGCCGATGTTTGGTTTAGGCGGTATTCATTATGGCTATGTCGACTGGAAAACCGCCATTCAGGATTATGGTTATTTCACTTTACCAGGCGACAGCCACCGTTTCCGTGACCATAAAAAAACTGGGCATGGCATTGTCGATATGCACAAAGCTCAAGTCGTGTCGTGTGATACCTACTTCTATGTATTGTCGTATCGCATGGGCATTGAAAAAATGAACGACTGGATGCGTCAATTTGGCTTTAGTGAAAAAACTGGGGTCGATTTACCAAGTGAAAGCACAGGACTCTACCCAAACCCGGACTGGAAAATGCGTACGCGCAAAGCCAAATGGATGAAAGGTGAAACAATTTCCGTCAGTATTGGTCAGGGTGCATTTACCTCGACACCATTGCAATTAGCAATGGCCACCGCCATCACCGCCAACAAAGGATTTAAAGTCACACCGCACGTGTTACGTGAAAGTCGTGGCGCGAAACCATTTAAAGTTCACAATGGTACCAACGGAAAAATTGACTTTAACGGCACAGAAGAAGACTGGATTAAAATGCGTGATGCCATGGTTGATGTGATTCAATCAGGTACAGGTAAAGGGATTAAAGGCGGCTTGCAATATTCAGTTGCAGGTAAAACAGGTACAGCACAGGTTAAAAGTATTGCGCAAGGTAAACGCTATAACGAAGCCTTATTGACCGACCGTCAGCTTGACCACGGTTTATTTGTTGGCTTCGCTCCTGCCGAAAACCCTGAAATCGCAATTGCCATCATTCTAGAAAATGGTCGCGGTGGTTCTGCAGCAACGGCTTTGGCGCGTCCAATTTTAGACTATTGGTTACTGAATAAAAATAAAAAGCCAATTCGTCCATCTGCCGCACAAGTGAGTGGTGGCTTAATGACTGCAGGTTTAAAACCAAGTGAATTGCCAAGTGGTGAAGTCCCTTCATCTACTGCACCAAATACGAATAACGTGAATAATCCGAATACAGCAACCAATCACCCTGCGCTCAACCCAAATCCTTCGCAAACTACTCCGAGTTCAGCTCCAACCAATCCACCTGCAACTGCGCCAACAGCAGTTGTACCCACTAACCCAATTGAGAGCGACTAAGCCATGAAAAATCAACTACGCATTATTGGTGGAGAATGGAAACGTCGTCAGTTGGCTTTTGCTTCAATTGAGGGATTACGCCCTACGCCCGACCGAGTGCGCGAAACCTTATTCAACTGGCTAATGTGGGATGTGCAAAACGCCAAAGTGTTAGACCTCTGTTCAGGTTCGGGCGCTTTAGCTTTTGAAGCCCTGTCTCGCGGTGCGGCACACGTGGTCATGATTGAGCCAAACCGTACACAAGCACAGTTTTTACAGCAAAATTTAGAATTATTACGCGTCAATAAAAGCAAAGCACAATTAAAAGTTTCTACCGCACAACATGCTTTGGCGACACTAAAAGATCAGTTTGATTTGGTATTTTTAGACCCGCCTTATAGTTTAGATTTATGGGAAGAATTGGCAGGGTTGGCTGATCCACTCATTGCGGCACAAGGTCTGATTTATGTTGAAGCAGATCGTGATTTAAACCTGTTAAAATTACCGCAGACTTGGCAAAAAGTTAAAGAGAGCAAAGCGGGAACTGTACGTGCGGGCTTATACCAAAAGATTGTTGTTTAAATTTTCTCCTTAAAAGATACGCGGTAATTTTATGACTATCGACACTTTTCAAGAGTCATCTATTAATGTAATATTATAACATTACATATTGTAGTGTTTATCTTCATGAAAGTTCGTTCATCTTTAAAAAGTGCAAAATCGCGTGCCGATTGTCAAATTGTGAAACGTCGTGGCAAATTATTTGTGATTTGCAAATCCAATCCACGTTTTAAAGCAAGACAGGGATAATCCCCTGTCTTTTAGTTTTGATAGATTATTACACTGAAATAGTGTGCTTATTCTGAATAGTAACGTGTATCGACACTAAAACTTTCAGGAAATTTTGCTTGAACCTGCGCATAAAATGCCATGATTTCAGCCATATCTTTTTCAAAATCGCCGGTTGGATGCACAATTTTTCCCACACCCGTTTTCTTTTTTGCGTAATCCATATACGCCAAAGCAATTGGCACACCTGCATTTAGCGCAACATGATAAAAACCTGTTTTCCATTGTTCTTGACGCGCACGTGTGGCTTCAGGCGTCACTAACATCACCAATTTAGGATGGGTTTTAAATAAGTCCGTCATGAGCTGAACCATACTTGGTCTTGCTTCGCCTCGTGCTTTCGGACGACGGTCAATACCAATACCACCCATTGCACGAACAAATGGCCCAAACGGCAATTTCATATAGCTGTCTTTAATGGTCAGGCGAACATTAACGCCCAAAGCTTTAAGCCCTAAACGTGCATATAACGCATCCCAATTACTGGTATGCGGTGCTGCAATCATCACATATTGGTCTAACTCCAACGGACAATGATTGTCGATTTCCCAACCCATTAAATTTAAGCTTCGCTCAGCTAACTTTTCAAACACAACCGCATACCCCAAATAAAGTGTGCGAATTTTAGCAAGCATCGACAAATACAAAAGTCTAAAACGACGAATAAATAAACAAATACTTTATAAATGTATAAAAATTTCCTGCACTCATCTTATTTTTGTCATTCCATGCAAAATCATACTGTTTTTGCGCTTATTCATTGCTAGATTCAAGCAAGTTTAAAATGGTAAATATATAAATTTACGCACAGTTTGCTGAGTTTTTTACGGTCTAATCCGATGTAATCCTTGAAGTGAAACTTAAAACTTTAAAACATCGGGCTTGTTATGATTTGCTACAAATCTTCATTAAAAATAAGGCAAATTGGCTTTTCAGATACAAGGTGAAAGTTTAAGGTGGCAGCAAGACAAGTTTGAAGTTCAGAACATTTATGCTGAATCGTTATCCGATTGCACTCAGTACACTTAGCTTATTTTTAGTAGCTTGCGGATCAACTGATCCAAGCAGGGAATATCAATCCGCTTTGCCTTCTGAGCCACAAATTACGCCCAAAACTGAAGTTCAAAATTCAGCAACTTCATGGACAGGACAAGCTACAGGTAACTTTAGAGCCTTATTGCCTTGTGACAACTGTGAACAGCATGTGATTCATTTACGCCTGAATGATGATCAAACCTTTCAACTCATCGACATTAAACGCTCGAAACAGCGGCAGCGCGAAAACCAAGTGGCGGGAACGATTCAAGCTGCTCAGGGCAACAATCAGCAAGACAAACAGAACCAACACCCATCGCAAAACACGGCAAATGAATGGTTGCTCAATACAGAAAATGGGCAAGCCTATGCACGTATTCAACTCACAGCTCACGGTCTTAAATTCAGCTTATACAATCAGAAAAATATACAAAATCAACAGAAAAATGAAACTCAGGTTTTCTTACATCCTGTAGAAAATATGCAAGTCGGTAATGCCCTGAAGCATGTCGATATTCAGGCTGAACACGTACAAAATGTTGAGGTCAAAGAATTAAACGACCCTGTGATGGCACACGATTATTTTCTGGCAATTCACAATCAATCTGATCAAGCATTACAATTACATGCCAATGACTTGGTTTTGGTCGATCAGCAATATCAGGAATATGCTGCTGTAGTCGATCCGCAATTTTTAGAACCGATTCCTGCACAACAAAAACAATGGATTAAGGTGTCTTTCCATTACCCTGCTTCTGTACAGGCAGATGTGATCAAAATTAAATAGGTTACAGCTGCTGAATTTCATAAATGAAGGAACATCAATTTAAGGATGTTTCAAAGTTCTTTGACTATTTTAAATAGCCATAAAAAAACCCTGCATCAGCAGGGTTTTCTTTTAAACCATCAAGCGATTACGCGTTGAATTGGTTCATTGTGTTTTTAGCTTCGTCCGCTGCTTTAAGCGCGTTGTCACCAGAGAAAATTTCTTTGTGATCGTCACCGATGTCAGAACCAGCCATTGCTTGGTGTTTAACACAAGCGATACCACCGCGGATTTCTTTACGTTGTACGCCAGCAACATAAGCCAACATACCTTCAGAACCGAAGTAACCTTGAGCAAGCTCGTGAGTAGAAAGAGCAGCTGTGTGGTAAGTAGGCAGAGTAATCAAGTGGTGGAACACGCCTGCTTCACGAGAAGCGTCTGCTTGGAATGTACGTACTTTTTCGTCAGCTTCAGCAGCCAATTCAGAATCGTCGTACTCAGCGCTCATTAATTTAGCGCGGTCGTATGCAGATACGTCTTTACCTTCAGCAACCCAACGGTCGTACGCTTGTTGACGGAAGTTCAGTGTCCAGTTGAATGATGGAGAGTTGTTGTAAACAAGTTTCGCATTTGGCACAACTTCACGTACACGGTTAACCATGTGAGCGATTTCTTCTACGTTTGGAGTCGCAGTTTCGATCCAAAGAAGGTCAGCACCGTTTTGTAAGCTAGTTACACAGTCAAGTACAACGCGGTCAATTTGAGTGCCTTCACGGAACTGGTACAAGCCAGAAGCTAAACGCTTAGGACGGTGTAATTTACCATCACGCTTGATTAGGATTTCGTCTTCTTTCGCTTCAGAGATGTCAATTTCTTGAGTGTCTAAGTAGCTGATGTATTGAGAAGCGATGTCGCCTGGCTCTTTAACTACTGGGATTTTTTGAGTTAAGTCAGCGCCTTCAGAGTCAGTACGTGCAACGATGATACCGTCGTCAAGACCCATTTCTAAGAACGCATAACGTAACGCGTGGATTTTAGCGATGAAGTCTTCGTGTGGAACAGTTACTTTACCAGCTTGGTGACCACATTGTTTCGCGTCAGAAACTTGGTTTTCGATTTGAAGTGCACATGCACCCGCTTCGATCATTTTCTTAGCTAATAAGTAAGTTGCTTCTTCGTTACCGAAACCAGCGTCGATGTCCGCAATGATTGGCACAACGTGAGTTTCAAAGTTGTCGATTTGAGCAGTGATTTCAGCAGCTTTAGCAGTATCACCAGCGTCTTGTGCTTTTTTAAGTGCGCGGAACAAATCGTTTAATTCTTTCGCGTCAGCTTGACGTAAGAATGTGTAGATTTCTTCGATCAATGCAGGAACAGAAGTTTTTTCGTGCATAGATTGGTCAGGAAGTGGACCGAATTCTGAACGAAGTGCAGCAACCATCCAACCAGAAAGGTAGATATAACGGCGTTCAGTAGTACCGAAGTATTTTTTGTTCGCAATCATTTTTTGTTGCGCAACAAAACCGTGCCAGCAACCTAAAGATTGAGTGTATTTGCTTGAATCAGCATCATAAGCAGCCATATCACGACGCATAATCGCAGCTGTATATTTAGCAATATCTAAACCAGTTTTGAAACGGTTTTGCATTTGCATACGCGCAGCATCTTCAGGACTGATGTCTGCCCAAGTGTTGCCGAATTTTGCTTTTAATTCGCGGATTGCATCAATCGCTGTTTGGTATGTAGTCATGATATTGTACCCTGTAATATTATTTAGGATTTATCAATCGAAGGCTAAATCGCGCTTATGCTTGATTGCTCAGATTTAGAGCACTTCGTTACGATGAATACAGAGTAGAGTGACTGAATGAATTAATCCAATATTCTCGTGTAATTCTCGGTATTTTTTAAAAAAATGTATAGATCAAAGTCTTAATTCACAAAAACAATAAAAACACAACCTATTGATTTTAAAAACCTTATTTAGAAAATTAATCAAATATCTTTGCTTACAAATTCATCTCTGTGCCGATATTTTCTGCATTAGACTTAAGTCTTGCATTTCATAAAAAATGCTTGCATTGGCGATTTCTGCCATTTTTTAGCAAAATTTTGCTGCTTTTCAGCGCAATGTAAGTGCATAAGTTTCATACAAAATAGAATCTGCTATCAGTTCTGCCAATGCTTTTAAGTGTTTTTGCATTTAAGATTAAAAAGTATAGATGCAGTACTAGGCAACCTACATTTCTTTAGGAAATAATGATGGGGCTGGCTGTTTTTATTCAGATTTTTTGCTATTTATCTCGTCAATTTTTTCATCATAATTTATACACAAGCCTTACGGCTTATGGCATAATTCCAATAATTTAGTGATTTTATTTTCGGTATTTATTTTATGAATCTGGAGCGGGTTGATCTTAATCTATTAATTTATCTTGACGTCTTACTTCGTGAAAAAAATGTAACCCGTGCTGCAGAACAATTAGGCGTTACCCAACCTGCGATGAGTAACATTTTACGTCGTTTGCGCAATTTATTTAATGATCCCCTGCTGATTCGTTCTTCTGAAGGCATGACGCCAACTGAACGTGCCTTAGAATTACAACCGCGTATCCGCGATGCCTTATCTGACCTTTCTATGATTTTGGAGCCGCGTACTGAGTTCCGCCCTTATACTTCAAATCGTGTATTTCGGATTATGACCTCCGATTACGCAGAAGCCACATTAGTTCCACGCTTGGTTAAAGCTTTACGCTCTGAAGCACCTAATGTGGTATTAGACTTTTTAACCCCGAGTGATGTGTCTTATCGCGACATGGAACAAGGTAAAGTCGATTTGGCGATTAACCGTTTTAATGAAATTCCACAAAGTTTCCATCAGGTTTTAGTTTGGCGTGATAGTTTTTCTTGCCTGCTCAATCACAAACACCCTGCTGCCAATAACCTGAATTTAAAAAGCTACTTAGATGCACAACATATTTGGGTTTCTAAAACAGGTATGGGCGTTGGTTTTGGTGTGAATCCAGAGAAACAAGCGGGACTGGGTTGGATTGATCAAGCTTTAGAGCGTATTGGACAAAAACGTAAAATTTCGGTGTTTACCCGTCATTATCAAATGCCTGCACTACTCGCGTCTAATGTAGATTTAGTCGCAACCTTACCTACACGTATTGCGCGCTTACAAGCCAAAAGCCAAAGTTTACTGATTAAAGACCCACCATTTTATATTCCAGAATTTGAATTAAAGATGGCATGGTGTCCGTTGTTACATCATCACCCTGCACACCGTTGGTTACGCCAATTGATTTTATATGTAGCGCGCCAAATGATTGAAGAAGAAAACCGTGAGTTTTTACTGAATAACTCTCAATTTTCAGCCTATTGATTAAAAATTCACTGAACTTATTGGCACAAACGCTTATACTCAGATGAGGAATATTTCGATATTCCTCATTGTTTAATCATGATTTAATAAAGATTCAAATTGTTATATTTAAAATAATATAATCCACAGGTGGATTCGTGAGCCTCTTCCAGAATATTGTTATTATCCTCATCCTCATTGTCGGAGCTGGTTTTTTATCGCTGACTGAAATTGCGTTGGCTGGTGCACGTAAAGTTAAACTGAAAATTTTAGCCGAATCAGGCGATGAACGTGCTCAAAAAGTTTTAGACCTACAAGAAAACTCAGCTGACTTTTTTGCTGCCTCCCAAATTGGCTTAAATGCAGTTGCCATTTTAGGTGGTATTTTAGGTGAAGGCGCTTTTCGTCCTTATTTTTACAACTTAGTTGTGCGCTTCTATCAAGGACCATGGGCTGAAACGCTTAGTTTTGCCTTATCATTTACCTTAGTGACTTCGCTGTTTATTTTATTTGCCGACCTGATGCCTAAGCGTTTGGCGATGATCGCCCCTGAAAAAATTGCGGTGTCGGTCATAAACCCGATTCAAATTTTTATTCGGGTATGCAAGCCTTTGGCATGGATGATTAATGCGATTGCCAACGTGCTGTTCCGTTTATTCAAAGTAAACACCACGCGCGAAGACAATATTACATTTGATGATATTTCTGCAGTCATGGATGCAGGCGCTCAAGCAGGTGTTTTACAAAAGCAGGAACATCACTTTATTGAAAACGTGTTTGAACTTGAAGAACGTAACGTGCCTTCGAGTATGACTACACGTGAAAATGTGGTGTTTTTTACCCTAAAGGAATCTGAAGCCAGTATTCGTCAAAAACTTGCAGAATATCCTTATTCCAAATTTTTGGTCTGTAGCGAAAATATTGATGATGTTATTGGCTATGTTGATGCCAAAGATATTTTGGTCAGAATCCTCAATAATCAATCTTTACTACAACTAAATGAAAGCACCATCCGTAATGTATTAACCATTCCAGATACACTCACGCTGTCTGAAGTCTTAGACCGTTTCCGCTCGACCAAAGAAAAATTTGCCGTGGTGATTAATGAATATGCTTTGGTTGTGGGCGTGATTACCCTGTCTGATATTATGATTACTGTGATGGGCGATTGGGTAACACCTATTGAAGAAGATCAGCAAATCATTAAACGTGATAACAATTCTTGGCTGATTGATGGCAGTACACCAATTGAAGACATTAAACACGCGCTGCAAATTGATGAAATGCCAGATGATGAAAATTATGAAACCATTGCAGGTTTTATGATGTATAAGCTACGTAAAATCCCGCGCCCTGCCGATTCTGTACTTTTTGATGGTTATAAATTTGAAGTGGTCGATGTCGATCATTTTAAAATTGACCAACTTTTAGTAACACGAATTGTAGAAACACAGGAAATACAAAACAACACTGAAGCAGATGGTTGACATACTCCCACCACTTTCGTTTTCACTCAAGTGGGGGATTCTAAAAGCAAAGCTCTTAGGCGACTTCCTCACGGATTTCGCTTGCTTTCTGCTTCTTAGGGCGACCTTTACCGCATCCACCCT
>NZ_JBWKMK010000131.1:0-30031 GCF_056431365.1 Acinetobacter seohaensis | reverse complement strand
TGCTGCAATGCGCAAGCTTATACATCTGTGTTATGGCGTTTTAAAACATCAGACTGCCTATCAAAGAGATTATTTATTGGTCGAATAATCTCAAAACCTGATTGACTACCAAGACGGTATCTCAGGTTTTTGAATACTGATGAATTCCTGCATCGGTGCATTACTGTTATTTGACTTAAATATAGCTTTGCGTCTGATCCAGTCTGCACATTCTTTCGCAATTGCCTTTTGTGACAACTGATTTTTTAAGTGAATCTCAAATTCAGTCCCATACAGGCTGCTTTCACGATCTTGCTTAGGAATGATGAACTCACGTTTTTCTTTTTTTAGTTTATCTGTGACGTTATCAGCAACAAAAGTAGGTGACGTAAAGACAAATTGTAGCTCTTCGATTTTTTCTAGTTCTTTTTTTAAAGCAGCATAAGCATAGATTGAGAAATAGGAAGCAGCAATTTTTAATCTAGACTTACTACTGAGATTTTCTCCAATATCTGAGCCTAATATATTATTAATGTTATCAATGAGTTTCATAAGGGTGAAGCAGAAAATGTAATAGATACTGAATTATAGCAACCTTAGATTTTATATGTGAAAATTCATGAGGTTGTAATCACCCTAATGAGTCTCAAATTTCTTAGAAAGTATCTCTAGGAATTCAAAAAAAGTTATCTGATTTATTGACCATAAAATTGATACTGAAAATATGCAATAACAATTAAATACACAGGAATTAAAACTCTCATTGCCCGTCAATTTTTTGAAATACAGCCTATGAGTTTGTTTAATACAGTGATTTCTGATTGAAGACTTTTCAAATACATTTGTGCATCCAACACACAACGAGAAATCTTATCAACTATTATTGGATATAGACGCATATACTTAGCTAGTATTTCTATCTCTAATTTTACTTTATCTACCTCCTCTTCAAGCCGAGTGCAGTCTTGATATAATTGTTCTTGAATAGAAGATGAAGTAGTCTCATTTGATAGATAATCAAGCAAATCACAACTTCTATACGCTGATGTATATTTATAGGTACATGTCGAATTATCAACTGATATAAAACCATATTCTTGTAACTCTCTAACAGTTTGATAGATTTTTTGATAAAACTTTTTTGCTTTAAATTCTGGATAGGCTTCAATAAACATCTTTCTAATATCTTTAAATTCCTTTGCCTTAAAGGCTGTAGTTGCCAGAAATTTAACCAAACAACTCTTAAGAGATTGATTTACATACATACAAATCTGCCGAATTATCAAAAACCAGTAAAAATATCCTATTTTGGGATATTTTTGCTAATAGTACAACATCTTGAGCTATGAGCTCAATACACGATCCTAGATATATAAAACTTATACGAGAACTTATAGCCATACGTGAGTCAAAAAAAATAACTCAAGTAGAGTTAGCTACGTCTTTAAAAAAACCTCAATCATACGTTGCAAAAGTTGAAAATTTAGACAGACGTATCGATGTATTGGAACTACAAGATTGGTTAAGCGTATTAGATATATCTATAATCAGATTCTTAGAAAGAGTATTATAGATTTCCATTAGGGTGTGTCCTTATCTCATTTTATGAGGCAAATTAGCTCTTATTTTAGTCAATAAACAATCATATTGTTCACTAAATAATCAAATTTAGGCATAAACATACTCATTTTTGAGCTATTTCCTCAAATGAGGACAAGCCCTAATTTATTTTAAACCATTGATTTTATTTGTTAATTCTATTATTTTAATTTGAGCAGCCAAGAGTTTAGACATAGCATTATCTCTTTGCTCAATTAATGTATTAATAGTCACTTGTAATTCAGCAACTTCAGAATTTAATTTTTTTGCGACTTTCTTTTTTGATATCCCTTTCTGATCATTTAATTCAATCCACTCTTGAATCTCATTAATTAATTCTGGATATCTACTTTTCCTTAAAGCTGATGGGTCAACACCTGCTTCCTTTGCGACATTATTCTGAGTTACAAGTGTCCCTTTAGGTAAATGAATAGGTTTATTTTCTTTTAAACGCATAAAAGCTTCATAGAATTGAAGCTCAGCTTTACTCAGTTTCATTTGATTTAATGACATTAATAGCTTTCCTTACAGAAATTAATTGTTGCAGTATAGCGTTTGCCGGTATGGAATCAGCCTCATGATTGTTGAATTTTTTCTGGTAAAAATCTTCTAGCTGATACATAAGAGGTAATTTATTTTTATCCAATAAAACTGAATCACAAGGTGGATTACCATCAATTCCCATACACATTGAAATATTAGTAATACCTCCGTAAGGACATGGATCACCACTTTTAGTACAACCACCTAGGAAAGTTTCTCTGTAATTCAGTTTTTTAGATTTAGAAAGACTTAACAGAGATGTATGATCTTTTAGAGTAATTGTAGAAATAAGTTGAGCTTTTCTTTTAGAACCATGAGGTGAAATAAAGTTTTCAGATACCAATTCCTGATTTTTTGAAACGTTATGCATGTGCCATTCTTGCATAAATAACTCACCAACCTCTTCATTTAAATCAAAGTTTAATTTGTAAGCATTGCTTGCGTAATAGAGGCTCATAAATTTACTACTATGCTTTAACTGATACTGTAAACTTTCATCCTGAACTAAATCTGATGCCGACATATTAACAGCGCCAGTTCTACGCAACTGATGCCAAGCTAAGGGCCATATATTTCCAACTCTAAATTTTGTCTCATCTAAGTAAGAAGTCATTTTTCTTGCAATTTTCAAATCTTCTTCTTGAATTACAAGTTGGCTGTTATCAAACAGTTTTGGCCACATGTGTAGCGCTTCATTATATCGACGCACTTCATTAATTAAGGAAATTTTTTCAAAATCATTAGCTGAAGAAGCCCAAGGTTCAAAAGAATTTAAATGTAAATATGGCCTAAATTCTTCAATTGATTGTGATATAAACCCATTTTTTTGTAACACACTAAATCTCAGCTCACAAATAATAGAAATTGCCTCGATTGCTATACTAACAATAGAGGGAACAATCCACAGAGCTTCTTTATCTTTTATAGTTTTATTTGTTTCACCTTGAATAAAATAATATTTCTCATTATTTATTTCTTTATCAATAAAGCACCCATATTTTAATTGAGATGCTTCATCAATCCTCATAAGAGAAAAATTCACAATATAAGCGATAGCTGAAAAACTAATTAAACTTAAATATCTTGAAAGATTTCTAATTGAAATACCACTCGAATCAATTTCAACCCACTTTTCAAATACATTAGATAAATTTAATTCTTGAATATATTTTAAAAATTTTTTTCTGTTAGATCTTTTATATGATCTATATTGATAAATATCCATCATAGAATTAAATAAGTGCTTAATTTCATTCTTATGATTTAAAAAATCTTTTAAGCACTCTTCAAATCTTAAAATCTGATATGACCAGATTCTATAAGGCATGTAAGGCGTTTGTGTAACATAATCTTCATCAAAATATTTTGATAATTTTTTTATAGAGTTATAATCTAATAGAACAAAACCAATTTCACTACTATCAGCATACAAGTTTTTCAATAAATTTAACAACCTACTTGTTTGACTTTTATAAATTGAAGCAATTTCCTCTAAAACATAATCATGATTATTAAGATCTGATATTAATATGTTATTTTTTGAACACACATAGATTAATGGCTTTAATTTAGCTAATTTTACCATCAAATTCTGAATCGTTTTAACAGAACCAGCCCCCCATAACCAATATGCAGCTATAACTTTAAATAAATAAATATTTTTACAATCAATTATATAGCCTTTTTTTTGACTTTCATCACCAAAATTGAATTTAACATTCTTATTACAATAAGCAGTGAAATCCCAAATATTGTCATTAAATATTGATACAATATTATTATTACTATCACATGTTACAGGAGTATCACCGTGAGGTGGCCAAGCATCCAATTTATAATTTGGTGATTCTTCACTAATAAAATCTGAATCTAAACGCAGAGAATACAAAAATTCAGTCATTTCATTCGCTCCAGAATTTCTATTAAATCGGCCCACTCAGGGTGATAACTACCAGATCTAACTTCTGACCTAGCTTTCAATACCGATTTTTTTTCCTTAATACTTACTTTACTTAAAGCATCAAGCTTTTCATTTATTTTATTAATAACCAACTTAGCAGGATGACTCTCAATTGCAGGATTAATACTCAATTCGATTTCTTTTATATAAGCATGAGTTGCTAGCCTAAAAAAATAATCAAAACTTAAGATATCTCTATGATATACACAAAATAAGCAACCCTCTTGACTTGAACAATCGGGCTTAATATCAAAATCATCATCGATAGAAATAGGGGGATTTTTATTAGAAGAACATAAACCTGCACCTGAACTTTTTAAAAGTTCAATACTTTGATTATTAAAATTAGAGATTTCTTTAATCGCTTTATCAAAATTTATTTTCTTATAGTTTTTATTAAATGTTTCGACTGAATGAGACATCACTTCTTCAATATCTTCGACACTTTCATTTTTTTCATCAAACCAGTTACTTCTAAATTTCCTTATTTTTGATATATTATAATAGGTTATATCCAGTTCAGAACATATATCCCTGATTAATTCTGGTGAGCCATTATTTTTATCAGCTTTAATAATTCCTCTAGATAAATAAGGAAATAAACTATCACCAGAATTAAATCCAATACTTTTCAACCAATCTTGATAACGCTGAAGTATGACCCTATATTCTTTAAAACATTTAAATGAAGCCTCACCCTGTCTACGTCCCTTATAAACCTTAAAAACCGAATAGTACTCGTTATCAGTTTGCCATCTATAATCGTCTATCTTGAGACTACGAGCTTGTGATAGATTCATACCAGTTTGATTAATAAATATGAAAAGTTCAGTTTCAATTCTCAAATTTAAAATTTTTGAACGTTTATGTTTATCCAATAAACTTTCATGAGGATATAATGCTCGTCTTGCTTCTAAAACATTTTTTTTATCAGAAAAATATCTATACTTATCAAATTCAATATTTTCATCCATTAAATTCCCTTTTAATACTAACTCCTTACCATTCCTTAATTTTAATCGTATTGGTAAAACTCCACGCACAACATCTAAGGATAAGCCATCTGAGATATCTTTTAAAAACCACCCAAATTTATTAAAATCCAACTCATCACTATGAGTGGTAAGTGATAAATTTTCTTTATACCTAACCAATCTAGTTTTATTCATCAGATGTGTGCCAGGTTTTGCTATATCTATACCCATTGACCTAGCTAAAACTCTTGCAACAACAGTACATTTTTTATAATTTGGATAGCTTTTTACTTTTCCTAATTTAACTTGTTCTAAAGTTGAATTTGCCCAATCAATAAAGTTTTTCTCATAAGTCTCTTCATTTATATTCCTTTCTAATTTTTCACACCATTTAAAATATAGAAATAGTTTCTCTAGCTCACCCTTAATTGTTCTAACAGCTATACCTTTATTTATATTAAAACAAAAATACTCATAAATTTTAACAACAAATCCTAAACGTTCAAATATAGGCTTTCCAAAGTCACCATTCTCTATAAGCTCACCCACTAATCTTCTAGATTCTAATACAGCATCTTTATAAAGCAGTATAGACAGATCCCATTTTATTTCGTGAGAACCATATATAATATTATCAATAATTAATTTTGGAATCTTATCATTCATTTTCGATTCCTAAAAAAACATTAGTATATTCGTTTGATATTTTTTCTAGATTTTTTGATTTTTCTAAAAACTTTATGTACTTAAAAGTTACTGCCTCATCCTTGTGCATACAGGCATCTTTAACTAACTGTATAGCATTGGTTGCTGACATTTTTTTTAAACAATATTCCATCAATACTGTTGCAAAGGTTGAACGTGTTTGATGAAAATGAAAACTCTTAAAAACATCATATCCTAAATTTAAACCTGAAACTCTTAATCTATGCATCGAAACATTAATTGATTTATTATTTAGATTTAGGTAATTCCCACCATTTCTAGTCAAGAATATTAAATCAGAATTTTCATCTACAGCCTTTACAACTCTTTTTAAGCGTCTAGTGCTATAACAATACTCAATTAACTCATGAACTAAATCTGTTGGTATTAAAATAGCACCATCTTTTGAATATTTTGTACTCACTGGTGGTGAAGAATTTGGCCCTACACGAATAGTACTCATACTTTTATTTTTTAGTAATATAGAGTTTTCCAAAGTTGCAACCTTTAAATCACAAATAGTTCCAATTCTCATTCCAGTGTAAAAGCCCAGCTTCAACATAAGATATAATTCTATACTACTGTGTTTTTTTGCCACATTAAAAATATTTGGTACTTCTCTGGGATTAATAGGAGATATTCCACCTTCCAATTCAATGTTATTATTTTGACTTACTAATGGAATAGATACATCTGCATATATTATCTCTAATGTATTTTCAAACCCAAATCTATTTACTATTTTTTTAGTATAAGTTTTATCCTTCCACATTGGAGAATCTAAATCAATTAAGTTTTTTTCTTTAACCCATCTATAGAATTTTATAATACTTCTCATTCTATGAGTAACAGTAGAAGGTCGTAATTCTAAAGAATTTCTTTTTTTAATTAGATCTCCACGAAATAAAATCAAACAACGTTCACTTCTCATTTCTGGAAAATGTTTCCAATCAATATTATTATTTTCTAACCATGCGGCATATGCATGTAAATGGAACATATATGACTTTATTGTCTTTAAGCTTAAATCTTCATTTACAAGTAAATCATAAGCAAATAAGTTTGCTTCATCCCATGCATTATTATTATTCCAATATATTTGCGGTAGGTCATAATCTGATGTGTTCTTAGATTTAAGAAACTCTACTCGTTGATCATTAATTTTAATTGTATGTAGGTTTAATTTTATGTTTGATGTTTTAGCCACTGAGAAGATTCATCTAAATAGACATGTCCATAGTATTGCTTGTAATACTTACGATGTCAACTATATATGTAACCCTTACCACAAGCAGGGTCGCAAATGGTATCGGTTGGTTTTGGCTGCATCAACTCCACAATCATCTTGATGATATGGCGAGGTGTACGGAATTGACCGTTCTGACCTGCAGATGCAATTTTACCAAGCATGTACTCGTAAATATCACCCTTAGTATCTTTATCATCCATCGGCACTTCAGCCAAGAGATCGACCACTTTCGTTAAAAGTGCAGGTGTAGGAATAGTGAAACGGGCATCCTTCATGTGATGGCTGTATGTGGTGTCATCTTCATTGCCAAGATTTTTAATAAACGGAAAAACTTCATTGGCAATAATATTGTAAAGCTGAGTAGGATCACCCAAGGTAGTGAACTTTGACCAACGCAGATGATCTTGCTCTGGTTTGAACACTGGTTTTTCTATTGTTATTTTTAGACGATTGGCTTTGCGCTCTTTTGTAATCTGAATTTCATCAAGTCGGCGAATGAATAACAAATAGGTCATCTGCTCCATCACTTCGAGTGGGTTAGAAATACCCCCACTCCAAAATGCATTCCAGATTTGGTCAATTTTGCTTTTAATTTCGCCTGTAATCACACTGATGACTCTCAAATTTCTTTGAGGATATTGTGGTAGATATTAATAGAAAAAGCTATTGTAATTAAACGGGATGCGACATGGTTTGGCGTGAGAAAAGTTAAGGCAATAACTCTTTAGCATCAATCTGAAGTACAGAAGCAAGCTCATAGAGTTTTAAGACAGTGATGTTTACTTCACCACGTTCAATACGACCTAAATAACTACGATCAATTCCACATTGTAATGCTAATGCTTCTTGGGTAATTTTTCTCTCCGCTCTTTTTTTTCGTAATAATCGACCAATTTCAGTAGATAATTCTGACATTTGAAAAATTTCTCAAAAAACAGAAATATCACCAATTGAGGATTAAACATCCACGGCTTATAATCCTCATTTTCATTATGAAAGAGGTCTAAAATGTTGAAATTGAATATTCCCTTAGCCGAAGATTTCGTTGAAATAATAAAAAACAATGAAATTAAAAATTGGGAATCAAAATGCTTTTGGTTAATTATTAAACAATCAGATCGACCACGCATTTTAAGTATGAAGAGATTACGTGAGCGCATGTACACAGCAATTCAAGTATTACTGAAAAATGATTTTTTGGTAGCACAAAGATCACTATGTAATAAAAGATTATATTTATATAGTGAAACGCCAAAATTAAAAGAACTGCGAAAAAAACTGATTGATATTGATGAAAACAACCCACTATTTACCCAAAAAAACACTATAAACAAAGAGTTAAGCTTTCTAAAAAATCAGGTAGATTTTATTAATGAATTGGCAGTTTCTTACCCTGAATTTTGTGATTCAATTCAAAAATATAAAGAAGAAATTGATTATCAGATTAATTTTTGTGAAGTAAAGATTAAAACAATAAATAACATTATAAAAATATATAATGGATGATTATAAAAACCATTATACATAATATTAATATAATAAAAACAATAACTTACAATAAAAAAGTGATTGATTAATCCTGAAAAATATTCTATTTTTTCGTCAACATCATTCAAAATTCACCCGATATGATCAAATCGATTCAGCAAGTTAGAGAAGAGTTTTCAGCAAATGGAATTTCCATTGCTGAATGGGCAAGAGATAATCATTTTTCTCCAGACCTAGTTTATCGAATTTTAAAGAACAATAGAGTTCCGAAACGCGGTGAAAGCCATAAAATTGCAGTGAAATTGGGTATTAAGGAGCAAAAAAATATGAATTAATTTTAACTTTTAATTATTCTTTTTTAGTGCAGAAAGTATAAAGACCCATGCTGTAACATGAGCCTTTATGGATTTGTCTTTTACTTGAAGGTGCAAGACAAATCAATTCTAAAAGACATTGATGCTTTTATCAATGTTTAGGGTGCTTTCTGCTTTTAATTTTTACTTGATTTTCATTTAAGTGAATTAATATGTGCAGTGTAAAAGTAGTTGCAAAAGTTGTAGATGATGATTCAGGTATTCGTACAGAAATACCAATATTACTTGATCATAATAAAGAACCAATAAAGCCTATAGTTCGATTTCAGACTTACTGCAAAAAAGTGAATTTAAAGTTTAATTATTAACGAAAATTTTTCGTAGAATTGGTTGGTATTGGTCTATCTAGTTCCTCTAGAGTGATTCCCTTATTTGCAGCATTTGTAGCCCAAACAACAAATTTTTCGTTGAGTAGGTTATTGTCATTTTCTAATCTGTTTATGGTTGCTTCTAATTTTTTAATTTTTTCTAAAGCTACTTGTAGTCCCTGATTACTGAAATTGCTATTCCCATCTCTGTCAGGATTTTCTGTCCATCTTCTTTTATCCCAACTATCTTTGAACCTCGGATGTCTAAGTAAAGCCGCTTTTGTATACTTATGGCCAAGATCTATTTCAAGCATGGCTAAAAATCGGGGCCAGGTCAGTTTTCCAGTCCATCCATCAAGTAACTTTAAAGCAATATCAATTCTTTCTTTAGTTAAACGAGGTGCAGTAGTCATATGATATTTTGATCCTGGGAGATAATTTTAAAATTAGGATTTTAATTTTGCTCTAACGTTCTTACTGCGAAAGCTAAACCAACTTTAGTTTGATGATAGTCTGATGAATCTGCTAGGGTGAACATAGTGTTATTTGGCACACTATCATCCTCCAAAAATGCTTTAATTTTCTGCCAACGCTCTAGTTTAGGTTCATTGACATCAATCCATCTTCTTGCACCTGTATGCCCATCTTGTTCAGCTTCTTTTGCATCAAGTAAGGCTTTTTCAAGTATTTGTACTTGATAAGATGCCTCTCTTCTATGTTTCTCATTACCTTTCATAACGGAAAATTCACCGCAATTTCCACAGTCTTTATCTTTAGGACAGGGGGTGAGAGAATAGTCATGCCGACAGATACCATACTGAGTTATGTGAATTGATCCTAATTCTATTTTTAGGGCTTCCTCGTAACTAATAGAGTTTATTTTGGCAATAGCTTGTGCTTTTTCTTCTAAGCTCCCTGTTTGCTTGATCGCCTCAACCTGATTCTCCAGATTTGTAAAAGCTTCAATAATCGCTTCTTGAGATAAATGATTATAAACATCATTTTGCTTAACACTTTTTCTTCCTGACCAAAATGCAATGAGTTCCTGAGAGAGTGCTTTTGCTTGTGCTAGGGTATTAAGCAAGTGTCTAAATTGGTGTGATGTAACATACATCGGTTTTTCATTAGGAAATTTCTTATCATTTCTACTGAAGATTGTGCGACCGTCAGGGTTGCTTCCTAGTTGTTTATTAATCCTATCAATATCCATGGATTAAGGTACATTCAGAAGTGAATCAGCGGTGGGGCTTAAGATATTTTTAGGTAAAACAAATAATGACTCATGCCAATATTGCTGTGATCTGCCATCAAATATCGGGAATGTTTGAGGTAGTTTGCTAATTATAAAGTGTTCTATTTCATCAAAACTATAAAGATTTATCCAAGGACTTTTTACAAACATTCTACTTTTATCAGTAGTCCGTCCTATTGGTTTAGAAAATCCATATCTATAAGCATGACATGCTTTAATGGTATTTTCCTTTCCTAGAATTTTGGCAACCTCCCATAAAGTAATTGACTGATTTCTTAAATGTTCAAGATGAGGCGGAAGGTATAATTTATTTGGATTGTCTTTATACCATCGCGCAGCTTCGCGAGCAGGTTTGCCAATTTCAATTAAGTAATTCACAGCATCAGTAGCTAATTCTTCGTATTCTTTATTTACAGCAAATTTGGTTAATGGATCTCCACCTTTCAATGGACGCCATTTTAAACCCATAATTTCTATATCACCTTGAGAAGCCTTTGTGATGCAATCTATGGATAGGGATAATATTTCCGAGCCTCGACTTGGGGCAAACATTGCTAAAGCGACAAAGCAGGTTACTATTTTATCTGGGATATGGTTACTTGAATGGTGGATTTCAGCAAGTGCCAAAATTTCCTCTAAATGAGGTATTTTTGATTTACTGCCTTCATTATGTTCTTTCTGTGTACGATCACTCCTTGCAGGTGCTGTATATGTAATTGTTGTAGACCAATTATAGATCTTTGTATTTATCTGTTTTTTTACAACAATATTATTAATAATCGATTCTAAATTTTTTGCAAAATCCCATGGATCTTTATATTTAGAGCGTAGATAAGATTCTGCCAAGTTTAAAGTATCACTATTTATTTCACTTACACATACAGGATTATTTTGTTCTATTAAGGCAAACTCTAAAGCTTGAATAGCATAAATAATTCGTTTGTATTCGTATAGTTTTTTTTCTCGCATAATTTGGCAAAATACTGCTTTAGCAAAATCAATTAGTGGCTCTGACATGGAAATGTTGATTTCATTTTTAGATGTTGCGTGGTCAGTGACAGAGCGGAAATAAACTTTCTTTGATTTATTATCGTGAATTTTATCTTTTAAAAAACTTGTAATATCCCAAATGTTATCATTCCAGTCATTGTTAGGAAATATAAAGTTTTTTTTGTTTGTTGAAATAAAAAACTCTAAATTTTTTTGAGACTCTGTGTCCTGAGCAGACTTAAAATTTATAACAGTTGTCATTATTTATATCCCGCTTCTACTAGATTAATAATATCTTTAACAGCCTTGATAGCTTGTATATTGATTTCCTTAATTCTTAAGGTCTGCTCTTTGGCTTGGTCTTCGACTAAGTAATCTAAAAGCTTTTCCCATGGTGCATCTATTAATGGCTCAAAATAGGGACACGTTAAACAAGCAATAGGAGCATTTTGATAGCATTTAGCTTGTGTACCACATGAACCGATTGTTTTGCCTGCTAATCTGAAAAAATCAGCAATTGCTGAGTCCTGAAATTTTGCATCATCTAGAGAGGGGATTAATTTTCCCTTGAATGCGTTAGCAAAAAAACTCATCTCTTCATTTAGGGTATCTTGTATTGGCTTTTGTAGCTCTGGCATGGATGCACGGTAGAAACGGATGCAACTTAAAGAACGGTGTGTCAGCAGTCTTGCAACTTCTTGGTCTGAAGCACCACTTGCTAAAGCTCTTGTTGCAAGCGTATACCTGAATCTATATGCATTTACAGGGATTTTTCCTTCTAACCTTGAAGAATAAGTGTTTAGATCTTCGAAAATCTGTCTAGTTTTATTACTAATTTGGGTTGGATTTAGTTTGAAGAAATTTGAATTTTCATCAGAGGAGGAATACTGCTCTAGATATTTAATTATACAGTCAGCTAAAATTGTTGGTGCTTTCCTAAGAAAATAACCTTGCTCGATTATTCCTTCTCCTTTGGCGAGAGGCATTTTAATCATTACATCTTTATCAATAACTTGTATGTCCTCAAATTTTAAGCGTGATAGTTGGACTGGTCGTGCTCCTGTTGCGATCATGAACCAGCCAAGAGTATAGTCAAATAAGCTTAGAGATTTTTTGCTGAAAGCAAGATTTAAATTGGAATGAATACTTTCTAGCTCTTGTAAAGTGAAAGCTCCTTTTTCTGGGTCATTTGCTATTAGCTTAAAATAAGCAGGGTTGCGCTCTTCCCACTTTTCTACATTTTGTAAAAAATCAATTAAATCATTTGAAACCAAATCCTTGAAATATATGCTTAGCTTTCTCAATAATGGAGTTAGAAATGGCTGATAGCTGGTATTCACATTGTTTAAAGAGTCTAAGCTTTCAATTCCCAAAGTTGTTTCTAAAGAAACCTTAGATTCAAACCATTTTTTTAAAGCTCTTGTAGTTGCAGCAGTATATGTAATTGAATGGACTGAAAGCATATCTATAACTAAATTAGATAATGCTGTATGTAATGGATTGCTATTATTAAAAATGCCTAAATGAAGTATAAATGAAAGATCATCATGATTATCAATTTTAAAATTTTGATAAAGAGGGATAGTTACTCGTCTTCCATCTAGCAAAACTACAGTTCGTTCTGTAATTGGATTTTCTTTTTCAATGAGATTGTTTTGCATAATTAATGCTCTAATTTAGTATTAATACTATTTGCTAGTAGTTCACCAAGTTCATCCGCTTTTTCTCTTATAGATCGGCGTGCATAGCGACTACTCATTTCTGATATTGAACTCCACCCCATTAATCTATTTCGAATTTGCTTCTCCATTTCTTTATCTGGTCTCCGATCTTCTGGAATGTTATCTAACATCTCACTAAAAACATCATTCCAGGTTCTTCTCATTGTGTGGGGAGTGAGCTGCGCATAGATATTGGCATGTTTCCTTAAGGTTCTGAACATTAGATTGATTGCATCATTTGATAAATGTTGACCTGTCTCGGTTGTAAATAGATAACCATGTTTTCTATTTTTGAACGGGATTTTATTTAAATGCTTTGTAATATAGTTGTGAAAATATTCACAGGCCTTGGAGGAGCACTTAACGTCACGTTCAACAGTTTTAGAAACTCGAATAGTGATGGTGTGATTACTATAATTAAAGTCTTCTATCTTTAGATATCTCAGCTCGCTTCTTCGCATTCCTGTACTTAGTAGAATTTCATAAATCAACTGATTTCTATGTTTGATAAATTCATTCCGAAAAGGATTATTTGGATGTTCTGGAGTGATGATCTCTAGGATTATATTTCGTTCGTTAGATGAAAGTCCCTCAGGGGCATCTTGATCACCTTTATTAGAAACTCTTGGTGCTAGGGAATTAAAGTAATTTAAACGTTGCTCAATGTCATTGTATTTATCTTTGTTAAGGCGATGTTTTGATCTTTGGAGCAGAAACTCAAGATAATTAAAAATTGTCTTTATGCGATATGAGCCTTCTTCTGCTGAAGTTGAGGCTTTTGATTCTTGTTTTAATTTAGGCATGTAGATGAGATTTTCAATTTTTTTTGCAATATTCTTCGAATTTATTGATGGTTGTTCATTTTTCTGGGCCATCATTCGATCTTGATGTTTTCGATTTAGTCTAAGAAAAAAAGCTAAATCTTGAAGTTGTTCTATGGTTAAAAAATCTGAATATAAGATGCTATCTTCTAAAACTATATTATTTAATGATGCCCATAAATGAGCAACACCAATACATCTTAATGCTTTATCCGTTGTGCTAACTGTACGTCCTAAACTTCTAAACTTAGTCATGGCATAAACATTTGGATAGAACAAAGGAATTCTATCTTCATCAATGAGTACTACCATTGGTTGTTCATCACTTGCAACAAACTCTTTAATGCTTCTTTTTATCATAATGTATACGTTTTCTGATTATCATATCCCATAACTTTATTAAATATAAAAATATACCCTTTGTAAAGAGCTTAAGCTTAAGATTTACAAAGGGTATTATGTAATTATGTATACTTTTTAAAGTATATCAGCCCTATTGACAAGCCTCACAATCAGGGTTGTCAATGCTGCATGCTTGTGGCACTGGCGCTGCATTTGCAAAGCCGTCTTCCTCTGCAGGAACTTCAGGTTTAATTTCCTGCGCTACCGCTGCAACAGGTGCTGCCGTAACAGTTGCAGGTTTTACTGCGTTCAATGCGCCCGTGTTAATAGTCGATTTCTCTGCAGAAGTCGCACCTAATGCACGTAGGTAGTAGGTGGTTTTCAGACCACGTAACCATGCCATTTTGTAAGTCAGGTCAAGTTTCTTACCGTTTGCACCTGCAATGTACAAGTTCAACGATTGCGCTTGATCAATCCATTTTTGACGACGTGATGCTGCATCTACAATCCAGCGTGGCTCAACTTCAAACGCAGTCGCGAAAATTGCTTTCAATTCTTCAGGAATACGTGAAATTTTTTGTACTGAACCTTCAAAGTGTTTCAGGTCATTCACCATTACAGAATCCCACAAATCACGCGCTTTCAATGCATGAACAAGGTAAGGATTGATTACTGTAAATTCACCAGACAAGTTCGACTTCACATATAAGTTCTGGAATGTCGGCTCAATAGACTGAGAAACGCCACAAATATTTGAAATGGTTGCAGTCGGTGCAATCGCCATCACATTTGAGTTACGCATACCGTCTTTTTGAACTTTGGCACGTAAGCTGTCCCAATCTAAACGCTGTGTACGATCTACTTCAAACATACGTTCTGGACGTGATTTCGCCACAATGTCTAAAGAGTCAATTGGTAAGATACCTTGATCCCACAATGAACCTTTAAATGTTTCGTAAGTACCACGCTCAACCGCCAAATCGCTAGACGTTTGAATCGCGTAGTAGCTGATCACTTCCATAGATTCATCGGCAAATTCAACTGCAGCGTCTGAACCATAAGCCAAGTTCATTTCATAAAGCGCATCTTGGAAGCCCATGATGCCCATGCCCACAGGGCGATGTTTCAAGTTTGAATTGCGTGCTTGTGGCACTGCGTAGTAGTTGATGTCGATGACGTTGTCGAGCATACGTACTGCAGTTTTAATAGTACGTGCCAATTTCTCACGGTCTAACACACCACCTTGAACGTGTTGCACAAGGTTGATAGACCCCAAGTTACATACCGCAATTTCATCTTGGTTGGTATTGAGGGTAATTTCAGTACACAAGTTAGATGAGTGCACGACACCAACGTGTTGTTGCGGTGAACGTAGGTTACATACGTCTTTGAATGTGATCCACGGGTGACCTGTTTCAAACAACATTGACAACATTTTGCGCCATAAGTCCTTCGCACGAAGTTTTTTATGCAGCATGTTAGTTTCTTTGGCAATGCTTTCGTAGTACGCATAACGCTCGGCAAAGGCTTCGCCTGTCAAGTCGTGTAAGTCTGGTGTTTCAGATGGCGTGAACAGTGTCCATTCTGCATCTTCAAAGACACGTTGCATGAACAAGTCAGGCACCCAGTTCGCTGTGTTCATATCATGGGTACGACGACGGTCATCCCCTGTGTTTTTACGCAGCTCTAGGAATTCTTCGATGTCTAAGTGCCAAGTTTCTAAGTACGCACATACCGCACCTTTACGCTTACCACCTTGATTGACCGCAACAGCAGTATCGTTCGCCACTTTAAGGAACGGAACAACACCTTGAGATTTACCGTTTGTTCCTTTGATGTATGAGTTCAAGGCACGTACTGGCGTCCAGTCATTGCCTAAACCACCTGCCCATTTAGACAGCATTGCGTTGTCACGCATTGCACCATAAATGTTGTAAAGGTCATCAGAAATTGTAGTTAAGTAACAGCTTGATAACTGTGGACGTAGCGTACCTGAGTTAAACAGGGTAGGCGTAGAAGCCATGTAGTCGAAGCTAGACAATAAGTTATAGAACTCGATTGCACGTGCTTCACGGTCATCTTCATTAAGCGCCAGACCCATTGACACACGCATAAAGAACAATTGTGGAAGTTCAAAGCGTACGCCATCTGAGTGAATGAAATAACGGTCAAATAAAGTTTGCAGACCTAAATAGGTAAACTGGTTTGAGCGTTCAGGCTGAATCGCTGCAGCAAGTTTGGCAAGGTCAAACTCAAGTAAGTCTGCAGAAAGCAAATCAAGTTCTACACCTTTTTTCAGGAAAGTTTCTAATGCTTCGCCTTCAGGTGTATCTGTTGCCAAACCTAAAAATTCTAAGCCTGTTGCGACCAAGTCATTACGCAATAAACGCGCAGTCACATAGGTATAGTTCGGCTCTTGCTCAATACGGGTACGAGTCGCCATCATCATGGTGGTTGAGATGTCAGACTCTTTTACACCGTTGTAGAGGTTTTTCACGGTTTCATCAATGATGGCATCTACATCAATGCCTTCTAAACCTTCTGCCGCTTTATTCACGGTTGCTTTTAACTCACCTAAATCTAGTGGTTTAAGCTGACCGTTTGCATCAGTGACTTGTAAAGTTGGGTGATGGTTTTCACCTGCTTGCTTACGCGCTTCTGAGCGTTGTTCACGGTAGATGACATAAGCACGAGCAACTTTTTGCTCGCCTGTACGCATGAGCGCAAGTTCAACTTGGTCTTGAATTTCTTCAATGTGAATAGTTCCGCCAGACGGTAAACGGCGGTTGAATGTGTTCAACACCATTTCAGTCAGTTGTTCGATCCGATCATGAATGCGGCTTGAATCGGCGCTTTGTTGACCTTCTACAGCCAAAAACGCTTTGCCAATTGCAACTGCAATTTTTTCAGCATCAAAAGCGGCAACATCACCAGTGCGTTTAATCACTTGTAATTGACCAGGGGTTGAGGTGATTACGCTCATGTCAGCATAGCTCCATTGTCATCTATTGTTATGTTTATGGACCATTAAACTGGGCAAAACTTAGGCCGCAGTGATTGAGGGATAAACACAAGACTTAGTGGTTTAAAATTGAATTGAACACAAGATACGGGAAAATTGAGGGTAGATCAATATTGACTTTTTCTTTTAAATTTTGACTATTTTAGGATTCAAATTTATCTCAAAAATACCGAATTTTGTCCTTTCGGCTATAAGCCTTATCAGACAAGGGCATAGCATAGCAAAGCTCGGAAAAACTGCTTATAGATAACCTTGTGGATAACTTTAAAAGTTGTGAGATAATTTTTCCAAAGGCGGCAAAGGCTTGATCTAGTGCAAAAAATACCCATTTTGTAACTTTATATTTCTTAAATCTGTTTAAAAATCACCAAAACTAGAAAAGTGCTATAAATTCAATGTTTAATAAAAATATAACAAAATAATACGCAGATGTATCAGTTTGGTGAACAGTATCTTGTTTACAATGTAAACGTGTGTATATTGCAAATTATATCAAGACCTATCTCTCAGATTTTAAAAGGATAGGTCGAATCCAATAAAGGGACAGGTTATGAGTCAAGAAGAAAAGTTACCAAAAATTTTAATTGTTGAAGATGATGAACGCCTTGCACGACTTACGCAGGAATACTTAATTCGCAATGGTTTGGAAGTTGGGGTAGAACCAGATGGCAACCGCGCGATTCGCCGTATTATTGCCGAGCAGCCCGACCTTGTGGTGCTTGATGTGATGTTACCAGGTGCCGATGGTTTAACCATTTGTCGTGAAGTTCGTCCACATTATCATCAACCGATTTTAATGCTGACTGCGCGTACTGAAGATATGGATCAGGTGCTAGGTCTGGAAATGGGTGCAGATGACTATGTTGCAAAACCTGTGCAGCCGCGTGTGTTGTTGGCGCGTATTCGTGCTTTATTGCGCCGTACCGACAAAGTGACTGAAGATGAAGTGGCACAGCGCATTGAATTTGATGATTTAGTGATTGATAACGGTGGCCGTTCTGTGACTTTAAATGGTGAATTGGTTGATTTCACCAGCGCAGAATATGACTTGTTATGGTTATTGGCTTCAAATGCAGGGCGTATTTTATCTCGTGAAGATATTTTTGAGCGTCTGCGTGGTATTGAATATGATGGTCAAGACCGTTCAATTGACGTGCGTATTTCACGTATTCGTCCAAAAATTGGCGATGATCCTGAAAATCCAAAACGTATTAAAACTGTGCGCAGTAAAGGTTATTTATTCGTTAAAGAAACCAACGGCATGTAATACGCTTTTTTTTCTGAGTCAAATACTGGCTCAAATATAAAATAAGTCACATAGGACGGGTTTTGTGCTTAAACACAGTATATTCTTGCGCATATATGCAGGATTGGTGATCTTAGTTGCAGTAGTTGCCATTTTGGCGTACTTATTGGTGCAAATCATCAACTATCAGCGTGCGCAAGAATATCGTGAGTCTTTAACTGATGGTATGGCTTATATTATTAGTGAAGGGATTGCACGACAGCAAAACGAACAGCAAAAGAAAGACTGGATTTCTGATGCATCCGATTTGCTGGAATTGCCCATCTACTATGTGCAGGCAGACAAAGTAGATTTGTCGCGCGCAGAGCTTAGACGGATTAAAGAACGTAAAGCGGCTGTGCGCTATAATGCCGAAAATATGATTGCCTATATTATTTTGGGTATGAAAGATGATCCAAATCATTATTTATATATCAAGGCAGATAAAATTACAGAACGGCAAATGAAAGCTTTGCCGATTTTTGTTTTAGATTATTTGGTGTATTACCCGGGTCAGGAAAAAGAATATCTAGCCAAAATTCAGCAGCACTTTTCTTATCCAGTCAATATTAAAAATATTCAGGAACTGCCACTCGATTCTGAACAGATTGGGCGTTTAAGACTCGATCACAGCATTATTTTATATCGTGACAATGCCACCGTGCGTGGTACAACCATCTCGATTGTGTCACCGATGCCAAATTCACCCTCAGAAGTCTTGGTTTTAGGGCCTGTGCCGTTATTTAACTGGATGCCATTCCAGTTGGCAGCAGGCATTACCTTGCTCAGTATGTTTATGTTGAGCTTGGGGGTTTATGGTTTGATCTTGCCTATGCAACGTAAGATCCGCCAAGTGAACTATGCCTTAAACCGCACCAAATCGGGTGATTTAAACATGCGTTTGCCTGTAGATGGCACAGATGAAATGGCAAGTTTGGCATCTAGCTATAACAGCATGTCTGACCATATTCAGCGTTTGATTGAAGCGCAGCGTGAACTGATGCGCGCTGTATCGCATGAGCTGCGCACGCCTGTGGCACGTATTCGTTTTGGTATGGAAATGCTGGCAGAAGAAGATGATTACGAATATCGCTTACAGCAAGTCGAAATGATTGATAAAGATATTGAGGCTTTAAACACCTTGATTGATGAGATCATGACCTATGCCAAACTTGAACAGGGCATGCCATCTTTAGAAATTGAAAAGATCGTTTTGGTTGAAGTGCTAGAGCAGGTGGCTACGGAAACAGAAGCATTGAAAACCCAAAAAGATATTCAATTGCTTGCCCCACCTGTGACTTTGGAAGTGGAAGCTGAACGCCGTTACTTGCACCGTGTGGTACAAAACTTGGTAGGTAATGCTGTGCGTTACTGTGACCATAAAGTCTTGATCAGTGGCGGTATTAACGAACAAGGCATGGCCTATGTTTGTGTGGAAGATGATGGGCCGGGGATTCCCGAACAAGACCGAGAACGTGTATTTGAAGCCTTTGCTCGTTTAGATGACAGCCGCACCCGCGCTTCAGGTGGTTATGGTTTAGGTTTGTCTATTGTAAGCCGCATTGCTTATTGGTTTGGTGGCAAAATTGAAGTCGATCAGAGTCCGAACTTGGGTGGTGCACGTTTTATGATGGTTTGGCCTGCCAAACGGTTTAGTAAGGCAAGAAAAAAAGCCGCAGCAGAGAAAGAAAAAACCACCGATTCATTGACTTGAATTGAGTGCACCAAAACTAATTTTAGACATAAAAAAACCAGTGCAATTCAAGGCACTGGTTTTTTTTAATTGCTTTTTTATCTCTATGCAGATCAATCTATAACTTAGTGCGATTCTTTATATAGCTGATCGGCCTGTTCAAAACGGTCTGTCACTTCATGACTTGGCGCTTTGCCCAATAAACTCACTACGACAATCGCAATCCAAGAACAGACAAAGCCCGGAATAATTTCATAAATACCTGTATCTGCCCAAAGGTTTTTCCAAAGAATAACCATAAGTGCGCCGACAACCATCCCCGCCAATGCACCATTTAAAGTCATGCGTTTCCAGAATAAAGATAGAATAATCAGCGGGCCAAATGCTGCACCAAAGCCTGCCCAAGCATAAGAAACCAGTCCCAATACTTTGGATTCAGGATTACCCGCCATCCAAATAGCAAGCAGGGCAATCATGAGTACCATGCCGCGTCCGACCCAGACCAATTCATTTTGTGAGGCATTTTTGCGTAAGAATGATTTGTAAAAATCTTCAGTTAAAGTACTTGAGCAGACCAAAAGTTGACAGCTTAGGGTACTCATCACGGCAGCTAAAATTGCAGCCAGTACCACACCTGCCACCCACGGATTAAACAGGATTTTGGTCAATTCCATAAATACTGTTTCAGGATTGGCATTGACCACACTTGCCAGTTCAGGATGTTGCTGGAAGTAGGCGATACCAAAAAAGCCCGCAGCCACCGCACCGCCTAAACATAAGGTCATCCATGTCATGCCAATACGACGTGCATTCGGAATAGACTTGACTGAATCAACTGCCATAAAACGCACTAAAATATGTGGCTGTCCAAAATAGCCTAAGCCCCATGCCATGAGGGAAATGATCGCGACCCAGCTTAAATCTCCGACTAAATTCAGCGCCTGCGGACGAGCCGCTTCTAAAGCAAGTGTGACTTGGCTTAGGTCAGAAAAGCTGAGTAGGGTAATGATAGGGGTCAGCAAGAGCGCAAAAATCATCAAGCCAGCCTGAATGGTGTCCGTCCAGCTGACTGCCAAGAAACCACCAATAAACACATAGCTGATGGTGGCAATAGCACTAATCCACAATGCAGTGCTATAAGGCAGATCAAACATACTTTCAAATAAACGCGCACCTGCAACCATGCCCGAAGCACAATAAATCGCAAAGAAAATTAGAATTACGCAGGCAGATACAATCCTTAAAATTTTTCTTTGATCATTAAAACGGTTAGAAAAATAATCAGGCAAAGTCAGTGCATTGTGCTGTACTTCGGTGTGTACTCGTAAACGACCTGCCACCAAAAGCCAGTTTAGCCATGCGCCAATAATCAGACCAACGGCAATCCACATTTCAGACAAACCTGAAAGATAAATGGCACCGGGCAAGCCCATCAGCAACCAACCACTCATATCGGATGCGCCTGCAGAAAGTGCGGTGACAAAACTGCCAAGACGACGACCACCTAAAATGTAGTCCGAGAAATTTCGAGTCGCGCGATAAGCCAATAAACCAATGACAATCATGGCGACAATATAAAACAGGAAAGTAATAATGGTGGGGTTGAGTGCGCTCATACAGTATCCATTTGGGTTTTGGACAGTCGATTAAAATACAGACCGCTGCTAGATGTGAGTCACTCAATTTGGTGAGTGCAGAGATCTCATCTGCGGTACTGATTTCATCAATAAACGCGAAATTTAAACATACATTAAAAAATATTTCAGACTTTTTTCTGAATACGCATAAAAATAGGCAGCTTGAAAGCTGCCTATAATCTTGATGTTTTTGCTGATTGCTTATGGATTATTACGTCCCATAACACCACGAATGGTGTTCAAGACATCTGCAGGTAAGACCACAGTTTTGGCATTGTTCGATTTCGCCATATCTTGCATGGCTTTTACGTATTGCTCACCCAATAAGTACGCCACAGGAATTTCTTTATCACCTACCGCAGAGCTGACCATTTCAATAGCGCGTTGTGAAGATTCTGCCAATACAACTTGTGCTTCAGCATCACGACGCGAAGCTTCTAAACGACCATCGGCTTCTAAAATAGCCGCTTGTTTTTCACCATCGGCTTTGGTTACGGTAGCACGACGCTGACGTTCTGCTGCAGCTTGTTCTTCCATCGCTGCCTGCATGGTATGTGATGGTTTAATATCTTGAATTTCTACAGTTTTAAGGGTAATTCCCCAGTCTGAAATATCATCAGAAATGGCTGCTTTGAGTTTGGCTTTGATGTGATCACGTGAAGACAAGGCATCATCCAAATCCATTTCACCCACAATAGAGCGCAATGAGGTTTGAACAAGGTTTTGAATCGCCCAAGTATAGTTTTCAATGCCATACACTGCTTTTTCAGGAGTCGTGAGGTTTATGTACGCAACCGCATTCATGAGTAGAACTGCGTTGTCACGGGTAATAACTTCCTGAGATGGAATATCTAATACAATATCTTTGGTGGTGACTTTATAGGCCACTTCATCGACATAAGGAATGACGAAGTTAAGTCCCGGTGCAAGCGTGGTGTGGTATTTACCCAGACGTTGCACAATCCACTTATAACCTTGCGGAACAATTCGCACGCCTTTAAAAATGGTAATTCCAACAAAGGCTAAAATCGCTAAAACAATAATAGATCCACCAGACATTTTAATTTCTCACTTTTTCGTTGTCATGTGCGCTGTGATGCGGCTGCACCACCAAATCATTACCCAAAATATCAATCACGCGAATACGATCTCCCACTTGCACAGGGCTTGTGGTGCGGCAGTTCCATTCGTCTGAACCAAGTACGGGCATCGGGAAACGGACTTTAATTTGATCATGTTCCAAGTTGGTTTGAATAACCATGCCAATTTGTCCAATAGTGGCTTCGCGTGACAAGCCTGCTTTGGTTTTATCGGTAGATAAGGGTTTGATAAATTTAAACCACGCCAAGGTACATAGTACCGACAAGATAATCCACATCACCAATTGGGTGGTGGTACCCATCATGGGGAACATCCAGTATAAAATACCGACCATGACTGCCCCAATACCAAACCATAAAGCGGCAAACGCAGGCAAGACCAGTTCTGAAAGCATTAACAGAACGCCTAGTACAAACCAGTGCCAAGGTTCAAGAACGAATTCCATACATCTACTCGCGTATTTTTTACGATTGGTTAATTCTAATTGCTTAGAGAAACGCATCGACTTAAAAAGATGCGCTCTCATCACTTTAACAGATCAATAAGTTTATGAATATTAAAAAAATCACTGAATCCTAAAATTTCGGACGCGGTGCAGGTTTCAGCGCGGCAGGTGATTTTTTAAAGTTATTGATGGCTTGCAGAATTGCTTTGACCTGTAATTGTGCGGCTTTTTCACCTTCTAAAATGGTTTGGTTACTGGCTTTTAAATCTAGAGTACCAATATGTCCAACTTTAGGTTGAATCACGATATTGGCCTGCGCCAATTCCTGATTGATACTTTGCTGTCCCATAATATTTAAAGTTTGATCGAGTAAGCCCCACATGCTGACAGGTTGATTGCCTGTCGGACGTGCAGAAATATCCACCGCAATGACTAAGTCGGCACCCATCGCTTTAGCCGTCTGTACGGGAATTGGGCTGACCAAGCCGCCATCCACATATTGTGTTCCGCCAATGGTGGCAGGTACAAAAACATTCGGAATACTGCAAGAGGCGCGCACGGCTTGACCTGCATTGCCTTTAATAAAGTCGGCTTTACGTCCATTATCTAAACGTGTGGCAACGGCAGCAAAACGAATTGGAAATTTCTCAATCGGTTTATTGGCTACGTGTTGATTGACAAAATCTTGTAACTTTTGACCTGCAATAAAACCCTGTCGGTTTAAGGTTAAATCACGGATGTCGGATTCTTTAAAGGTCAGGGCAATGTGTTGGAGTTGGTAAGGACTTTTGCCACTGGCGTATAAACTGCCGACAAAGCTGCCTGCACTGGTGCCTGTGACAATTTTTGGTTTAATCCCGTGAGACTCTAAAACTTTAATGACGCCAATATGTGCAAAACCTTTAGCACCACCGCCACCCAGCGCCAGTGCAATTACAGGTTCACGTGCTTGGATAGGTGTGGTGCTTGGCGGAGTTTTTGTTGTTTTGTCGCAGCCAGCCAAAGTTAGAGCAAGTACGCTCACTAAAGAATAACGAATCAGTTGCATATCAAATCTAAATTTAGATCAAAGAATATTGCGCCCATCTGAACAAAAAATAGAAACTTTGACTAGCCCTTTTTCAAAAGCTTTTGTAACGGTTTTGCCAACCAATGTGGATTTTTAGCCGAAAACTTGCCGTGATATTGCGTATAAATTGCATCTAAATCTTGAGCATAATCGCCCGTAGGATGAAACACGCCCAAAATATGAATGGTTTTGTGTGCATAATCAAAAGAGAACATCACAATTGGGATATTGGCGCCGTAGGCAATATGGTAAAAGCCACTGCGGATATTTTCGGCTTGTTTACGTGTGCCTTCGGGCGCCATACCAATCCAGATTTTTTCTTTTTTTCGTACAATCTCAATAATATCTTGGGTATGTCCTTGAGGAGAATGGCGCACCACAGGAATTACCCCAATCCAGTTTAAAAGTGGCTTGAGTGGGGTTTCAAATAAAGTGTGCTTACCAAAAATAGTAATTTGAATACCTAAACCGAGTAGGGCGGTAAAACCATGCCACGCATCAATATTTGACGTATGCGGTGAGATAATCGCAACTGCTTTGGGCAAGTTGGGAAATTCGCCCACCATTTGCCAGCCTTGCGCCAAAAAAATATTTTTAAATAAAGCACGACTGCTGGCTGTTCCACGTTGTGGAACTTGGTCGGGTAACTGTGGAAATTGCCGTGCACTGCGTGCAAAAGGATTGGTGATTTTCATGAATGCGATGTCATCCTGACGTGCGTGATTAACAACAATAAATACCCAATATCATGACGCATGAATCTAAATCTATTCAAGATATTAGACTTTCGCTTTGTCTGATTCATTGGCAAAATAGTCGAAATCTGAATGTGAAAGTGATGAAAAATAACAATCCATTATTCAAAATTTTAGTGTAGTACTGCGTTTTTTTGATCTTTTGCCCATATCTAAATTGAGATGCTATGCCCAATTTGCGCCAAACTTATTTGTTGTTATTTTCTCTGTATTGGGCGCAGGGCTTGCCTGTTGGTTTTATGACCCATGCCTTGCCTGTGATTTTACGTGCGCAAGGTGTGTCTTTGGCACATATTGGCGGTTTCGGTTTGTTAATGCTGCCATGGTCAATCAAAGTGTTTTGGGCACCTTTGGTGGATCGCTTTGGACATTCATATTTTGGGCATTATCGTAGCTGGATTTTGCCGTGCCAGTGGCTGAGTGTTTTGGTGCTGATTGGGCTGTCCTTTTTACCGATTGAGTCCTTAAATCACCCTATCTATTTGTGGGTGTTTTTTGTGGCTTTGCTCGGTATGAACTTGGTCGGTGCAACCCAAGATATTGCCACCGATGGTTTGGCGGTCAATATTTTACAAGCCAAACAGCAACATTGGGGTAATACCTTTCAGGTGGTTGGTTCACGACTGGGCTTTATTGTGGGTGGTGGTGCAATTCTGTGGGCATTGGATTGGCTAGATTGGCAAAAAACTTTCTTAATTTTAGCGGGATTGGTGTTTTTAAATACCTTGCCAATTTTAATGTTTAAAGAGCCACAACATGCTGCTAAACAAGTGCTTGTTCAAGCCCAAAGTAAAATGTCATTTCACGCACGTCTTGCTGCGATTCGTGAATATCTGCGCTATTTTGTGGAAACGCCTGTACTGTACGCATGGCTATGGGTGTTACTCAGCTTTAAAATTGCCGATGGTTTGGCTGGCCCTTTATTAAAACCTTTAATGGTAGATTTAGGCTTAAGCTTTTCTCAAATTGGCATTTATGTGACCATGTTGGGAGCAATGGCCGCTTTGTTGGGTGCAGGCATCGCAGGGTTGATGCTGAAATGGTGGTCTAGAGCGCATGCCCTCATCATTTTTTCTGTGCTTAAAATTTTGAGTTTAGTGGCCTATGCTTATTTGGCTGAATTGTATGAACAGCAAGTTGATGTTGCACACTGGCTGATTTATAGCATTAATGCTGCAGAAGATTTGTGCTCTGCCATGTTACTTGTGGTGATGCTGACCTTGATTATGCAGTACAGCCGTAAACAATACGCAGGGACCGACTTTACATTTCAGGTTGCGATTATGGCGACTGTGAGCGGGGTACTCTATACCCTGAGTGGAATGTTGGGCGATGCTTTAGGCTATGCGAATTACTTGCTGTTGATTTGTGTTGTTGCGATTTTATGCCTTGTCACGATCTGGAAATGGGCAAAGCTTGCGAAAAGCGCTCACTCATCCACGCTCGAATAAGAAGATAGATCATCAAGACAGAATGACAGGCTTAAACCACTTTAAAAAATTCATTGAGTGGAAAAAATAAAAGCGACCTTTAAAGAGTCGCTGGAGTATAAAAGGTATCCACATTGAAGCAGATACCGATCTCGTTTTTGTGATTTTCAAAAATTATTATTTGCGCTTTCAGTGCTTCACTTCGGCAGCGCAGGTAGTATAACTTTTAATTATGACAATCCTGCGACAACTTAAGTCGCATATAGGTGTGTTGCAGCTAAAATCAACATATTCTAGCTGCGATATGCAGTATTGATTGCCAGTGTCCATTGTTGGTGATTACAACGCGGACAGGCTTCATTGGCGTGTTCAAGTAAACGGACATGCCCACAATACATGCAGGCATAATATGTGTTTGGAGTTGTGCGGTACACGGGTTGGCAAGCTTTAGGAAATAAGGGTAAACCATAGCGTGTGGCACCGTCATGAAAAAATAACATGCTGAATTTGCCATCAGTTTCTAGTAAACCGACACGTACTTGTCCCAAATGCTCCACACCTTGTTGACGCATTTCGGCAAAGAATTCATCATGCGACATTTTGCCGTATTTAATTTTTTCTAAGACCAGTTCGCCATTTTCTACAATATACAGCGATTTACCTTCAATCAAATCTTCAAAGGGTTGGTATTTCATCATGAGCCATGTGGTCAGGCGATACATTCCAATCACTACTGTCATCACCACCAAGGCGTGTACCAAAGGTAAATCTTCAGTGAACATGGGGTCGCCCGCAATAGAACCGAGCGATAAAATAATGGCCAATTCAAAAATGGAAAGCTGGCGTACTCCGCGTTTCCCTGTAAGGCGTAAAAATAGAATAATCATGCTAAACATGAGTGCTGCACGAATCATTAATTCTGCAACAAATGTCCATGTGGTGTCGTGAATGAAGATGGTGAACCAATCCATAGATTGTCTATTTTGTTATTTTGATGCTTGATACTATGCTTAAATTGAGTGGGTAAAATAGTGGTTTTGAGTAAAGAACTGCAATTATTTTAGTGGTTTAGGAAAATAATTTTTAATTTTTTTGTCTAAAAACTATAAATAAAAAATAATGAATCAGAAGATGAATTCACAACTATTACAATTTGCCAAATCTATGCGTCATGCTGCTACGGATGCTGAAAATTTGCTGTGGCAACTACTTCGTGCAAACGCTTTATGGTGCTCAAATTTAGACTTCCGTAGATGATTGAACCGTATATTGTAGATTTTTACTTTCATGAAATTGGTTTGGTGATTGAGTTGGATGGTAGTAAGCATGGAACAGATGAGGGAAAAGAATATGATGCGGAACGAACCAAGTTTTTAGAGGCTTTGGGTTTAACCGTTGTGAGGTATTGGAATCATGAGGTGTTGGGGCTGACGGATGCGGTGTTGGAGGATTTGTGGCACAGATGTTTTGAATTAAAAAATACCTCTCCCTAACCCTCTCCTAAAAGGAGAGGGAACTCCATTGTGAAATTCACATAAGCATTGAATCAAATGAAACTCCCTCTCCCTGTGGGAGAGGGTTGGGGTGAGGGCTAATTTAAAAGTTGATTCAGAAGTTCAGGCAGTTCTTCAAACTTCTCGAACCAAATAATATTTACACCAAGTTCAGAAAATATTAACTCTTGTAAATTATGATGACGCTCGAGAAAAGAAGATTCTAAAATAGCTGATTTTTTCGATTTTTTTGAAATTTCAGAAATATTAATACGTTTTAAAAATGCAAAATGTTGAATACTTTCATTTCCAGATTGAGCGATTTCAAGTAAACGACGTAAATTAGGGTCATCCATTGATAACCCAATCATAATGCATGTATTTTCTTTTAGAGTTGATAATTGGATTAGGTTTGACCAATGGTAGGGATTAGAATACATGCGATGGTATCCTTCCTCTGAAAAGATTAAGTCCATTTTTTCAAACGAGCTGTCATTTTCTAATTCGATATTTTCAGGGATAAATCCATGTACGTGGTATACAGGTAACTCTTCATTACTATATTTATCGTTGTCTAAGAAGATTGTTCTAAATTTTAAATTTGAATTACTTAAATGTTGTTCAATTAAATTGTCGAAATTATATGTAATGATAGATCTTACTTTAGCTCCAGTTCTAGTAGGAATACATAATTTTCCGATACTTTTGATTAATTCTGATTCTTTTTTCTCTTTGTTATATAGATTCTTTTGTAACTCTTTTATAAAGCCTTTTGAATCTTGGTCTTGAGTAGAAAATCCAGTACGTAAATATCTTGCAGAAAGTAAGGCAGATTTTAAATATTTCTCTGAAAAGGTTTTGCTAATATGTCTAATGATTTCAGCATACTCTCCCGCTGTCATAGAGCCTAAGTCGGTATTGTCAAGACTGCTATTAACTAGGTAGGTAATAAATAAACTTGAAATTAGTTCATCCCAACTAGGTAGATTTGCACTGCATGATACGCCAGCCCCAAGTAATAGAGAGGTCTTTCCACTAGCATTATATTGTAGCTGTAGTTTTTTCAGTAAATCTTCTCTATTAGTTTTCCAATTTTCAGTTTTAGAAAATACTAAATTTTGAATTTTTACTGAGAATAATTTATCTACTAAATCATCAACTTCTTCTTTTAAATCTATTAAAATTTCATTCAAGAAATTTTTACTATAAACTTTAAACTCAAATTTCGAATTTGGATATGAGTAGGATAGGTTTTTCTGTAAAATTGCTGCATCATTTTCATCTAAAAAGGTGATAAGAATAATTGAGTTATATTGATCTTTATTTATTAGATTGAAAATTAATGTTTGGGTCTTTTTTAACTCGAATTCTTGATCAGTTTTTTTTCTGTTGCTTTTATAGTCACTTAATAATATTTTTTCTAAATCAATAAATATTTCCATACCACAAGGAGCTTTATGATTTTTGAAATCTGTTTCAAGTGTGAAGTCAAAATCATATGATCCATTTTTCTTTTTTTTATATTTAATTTTATTTTTATCAAAGTACTTGGATAAAATTGTTTCAATCAGAATTGAAATATCAACTTTTGTTATAATTCCATGATTTTTAAAAATTTCTTTAATTAAACTATCAATATTCATAATGTGTAAAAAGAAGCCCCTAAAGGCCACTGCTGTCCCATAGTTTGCTTTAAATAAAAAAACCTGAGTCCTAACAGTTAAAATATGAGTGCAAACAAACACTTTAACGACCAGGATTCAGGTTTTGTCACATCAGAATACCGTATTTCATGA
>NZ_JBWKMK010000130.1:0-29470 GCF_056431365.1 Acinetobacter seohaensis | reverse complement strand
TGTATGAGGGATAAGGGCAAATTGTAGGTTTTATCTCAGGTTCAAATTTAAGATTTTAGCAGCACTCCAAACTCTACAATTTGCGTATAGTGGTAGCTAATCACTATATCAATCAAGATACAAGCAGTCATTAACTTATATGCCCATTCAGGGGTTTACCCCAATGGGACTTGGCTTTGAAAAAGGTAATGCCATTTCAAATATGGTGAATTGCTTTGATGAGCAACCAATGGTGCAAACCTATATTCAGCTCTTCAATCAAATATGGAATGACCCTTCAAAAGTTGAAGATGTCACCAGCGAAATCATCCGACATATTGAGTCTGTATATCAGGAAAATCCTCCTGAGCGTATTTATTTCTTGATGCTTTATAATATCTTCAAAGACTTCTTAGAAGATATTAATGCAGATGTAATGCCTAATGACCTGACAGGTTATCAGGATACTTTGGTTTGGAATAAATTATTTAATTTCCAAAAAGATGCAGCCATAGGCATTATCAATAAACTAGAAACTTATAATGGCTGTATCTTGGCTGATAGTGTGGGTTTGGGTAAAACCTTTACAGCATTGGCTGTGATCAAATATTACGAGTTGCGAAACAAAAGTGTTTTGGTTTTATGCCCTAAAAAACTAGGTGCAAACTGGACGAACTACAACGCTAATTTAGTCACGAATATCTTTGCCAAAGACCGTTTTAGCTATGACGTGCTTTATCACACAGACCTTTCCCGTAAAGGTGGTGAAACTCTAGGGATAGATTTAGCCAAAATCAATTGGGGCAACTACGATTTGGTGGTGATTGATGAATCACACAACTTCCGTAACCGTGGTGCATTTAAAGATCGAGAAACTCGTTATGATCGCTTAATGAATCAAGTGATTCGTAAAGGGGTGAAAACTAAAGTGCTGATGTTGTCTGCAACACCAGTCAATAACCACTTTACCGATCTCAAGAACCAATTAGCTCTTGCCTATGAAGGTAACGCTGCCTTATTGGAAAACAAGCTTGATACAGAGCGTGATGTAGAAACCATCTTCCGTAGAGCACAAGCGAGCTTTAATGCTTGGGCAAAACTAGAACCACAGCAACGGACGACTCAAGCAATTCTGAATCTGCTCGATTTCGATTTCTTTAAACTTTTAGATAGTGTAACGATTGCCCGTTCAAGAAAGCATATTCAAACTTTCTATGACACTAAAGATATCGGACAGTTCCCTCAGCGACTCAAGCCAATTTCATTCCGTTGTGCATTATCAACGGATCAGAGTAGTGTTTCTTTGAATCAAATTTATGCTGATCTATCTTTAATTAAGATGTCTGTCTATGCACCAGTGAGTTATATCTTTGCAAGTGCTTTAAGAAAGTATGAAGAGATTTTTGATACCCGTGTAGAAGGTAAAGGTAATTTAAGACAAATAGACCGTGAAAAAAGCTTACAAGCCTTAATGACTGTTAACTTACTAAAACGTTTAGAAAGTTCTGTTCATGCCTTTAGGTTAACGCTGAATGTCTTAAAGAAAAATATTGAGAATGTGCTCGCTAAAATTGCTGACTTTGAAGCACGTCAAGCCGATGATGCAGTCAGCATTTCCCCAGACTTTGGCTACGATGAAGACGAGAATGGTGAGTTAATGAATACCGAAGATCTTATTGGCAATAAGCTGAAAATTCATTTAGGCGATATGGATCTATTGACGTGGAAAGTAGATCTAGAGGGTGATTACCATATTATTCTTGGTTTACTGTGCTCGATTCAGCCGATTAATGCTGAAAAGGATGCCAAGCTACAGCATCTTAAAGCGCATGTGATTGAGAAAATTCAGAATCCAATTAACGCCAATAACCGTAAAGTCATCATATTTACTGCCTTTGCGGATACAGCGAATTATATCTATGAGCATATTGCTCCAATCTTGCTAGAAACTTATGGTTTGCACAGTGCCAAAGTGATTGGTAGTGACAATACCTCAACGATCAAGACCCGTGTAGGCAGTCGTCAAGGTTATGACATGCAAGGTCTGTTGACCCTCTTCTCGCCACAATCCAAGCAAAAAGCAGACATCTTCCCTGAAGAACAGAGAGAGATTGATGTACTGATTGCAACAGACTGTATTTCAGAAGGTCAAAACTTACAGGATTGTGATTATTTGATTAACTTCGATATTCACTGGAACCCTGTACGCATCATTCAGCGCTTTGGTCGTGTGGATCGTATTGGTTCATCCAACAACGTCATTCAGCTCGTCAATTATTGGCCTGACATCAGCCTAGATGAATATATTAACTTGCGTGAACGAGTTGAAAATCGCATGGTGATTGTCGATATGACCAGTACAGGCGATGATAACGTTCTCAGCGCACAAGCGAATGACATTGCCTATCGTCGTGAACAATTACAGAAACTACAAACTGAAGTCCTAGATTTAGAAGATGCCAATACAGGTGTCTCTATTACTGACTTGGGTTTGAATGACTTCCGTATGGATTTGCTTAGTTATATGGAAGAACATCCTGAATTAGAGCGATTACCGAATGGACTACATACTGTTGTCCCTGCACAGCCAGAACTCGGTTTAAATGCAGGAGTCATTTTTACCCTAAGAGCACGACATCCTGAGTCGCATAACAGTCAAAGCAACCGCCTATATCCATATTACTTAGTTTATATTAATCAGGATGGTGAGGTTGTTTACGATTATACCCAAGCAAAATATTTATTGGATGTAGCACGTAAAGCATGTCGAGGAAAGGATCATCCGATTCCTGAAGCGTATGAAAAGTTTAATGAGAAAACCAATGATGGACGAGATATGAGCCAATATTCAGAATTGTTGGATATTGTGATTCATACCATTCAGGACGTAAAAGCTGAGAAGGATATTGATAGCTTGTTTTCAGGCTTGACTACATCAGCGTTGGTAGATGTGGTTTCTGGATTAAATGACTTTGAGCTTATTAGTTTTATTGTGATTGAAGAATCTTGATCATGAAGTTATATAAATTTCCACCCCAGGCTAAAGTGGATCGGTTAATTCCGAAAAATAAGTTTTATGAACAAGGAAAAGCCAATACCAAGATCGAACAGCTATTTGTTGATCAAGTGGAAAATATACGGTGGGCTTACAAGTTGGCTTCATCTACAATTCACCTCCAAGATCAGGAAGATTTGAAGGAAATCCAAATCTTTCGAGTGAAAAGTCGGGTTAAAGATTTAGATGTGTCAATTCTATCTTTCATTGATAAGCTCATTCTCACTCCAATTATTTTTGAAGTTGTTTATCAGGATAAAGTGAAAGTTGTTGCAACCTATAAACGTTTGAATCAAGCAGACAAAACCAAAGCTGTAATAGGTCAATATTATGCTTCTGATTGGCTAGAAGATAATGATCGTATTGAGTTACCTCTTTACTTAAAACTGGTTGATCTATATGAACATTTCATCGCACAGATATTGCCGATTACATCGAATGAAAATTCAGGAAACGATGATGAATCAGTTTCTATTGAAATTAAATTGCGAAAAGCTCAACAGCTTGAAAGCTTGCAAAAGCAGCTTGATAAGCTGAAATCCAAATTGAGAACTGAAAAACAGTTTAATCGTAAGGTAGAAATAAATAAGAAAATTAACTTGTTGAGTGATGGAATAAATAATCTATTTAAATAAATGGGTTACTTAGTTCAAAGTTGACTAGCCTGAAAGCTAGTCAACAATCAATTGGAAGATTAAAAAATTTCAGCTAATAAGCGTAAAACTTTTTTAAACTCATCACCACCAGCTCCTCCTCCAGTTACATTACCCCCTAAATTCACTGGAAGAATATTTTTTTGTATATCGTAATCATAACAACTGTTTGGTCCAAATGGCCCATGTTGAGATTGAATAAATTGTATCCAATCAGCTAGAACCGCAGGATAGTTAGTTATAGGAAATGATTCAATTTTAGATGAATTCTTAATAGTTTGTTTATGTTGGGGATAAAGACTTAAAAATTCCTGAACAGTACCCAGAGCATGGTTGACGTGACTACGAGTTTTATCTGCCCCATCTAATCCCAACCCTAATAAATTTTCAACTAACGCATTAAAGTTTGGATCTTTCTGCGGTAGTAATCTAATTTTGCCAAGCATGGCTTGGATGCCAAGTGTCATTTTTTTTCCTTAGTGTTAATATTAAGATAGTGATTATTAACATAAAATATCTAATTTTTCAAACAAGTCTTGCTGAAAAAAATATGGCATCCCTCTAGTTCTTTATATGTGATCATGTTATTCTTTATCCTAGTTTTATGGTGATTTTAATTTAGTAGCTACTAAATATTGAGGATTAATAATGACTTTAAATGATAGTCTTAAAATGCATACACTTGACCAATGCTCTTCAAACTTTGAGAATTTAAAAAAATTATTTCCTAATTGTATTACCGAGATAGTTAACGAAAACGGTGATATACGCAACGTAATCGATTTTGATTTGCTTCGACAAGAATTATCTGATGATATTGTAGAAGCAGATAAAGAGCGCTATAGATTAGATTGGGTTGGTAAAAAAGAAGCTATTCTAGCTGCTAATATGCCTATAAAAAAAACTTTAAGACCATCTAGAGATCAAAGTATAAATTTTGATAGCACTCAGAATTTGTTTATTGAAGGCGATAATCTTGAGGTTTTAAAAACTTTACAAGAAAGTTATCTAAATAAAGTTGACGTTATATATATAGATCCCCCTTATAATACTGGTAGAAATATCATATATAAAAATGACTATTCAATAAGTGAAAAAGACTATTTATTAAAATCTCAAGATATAGATGAAGAAGGTAATATATATTTTACAAATAAAGAATCGAATGGAAGATTTCATTCTGATTGGCTGTCGATGATTTATAGTCGACTTAAGTTAGCTAAAAATTTATTAAAAGAAGATGGAGTGCTTATATGCGCTATTGATGAGAATGAACAACCTACATTAAGTATTCTTCTAAAAGAGATTTTTAATGAAGGAAGTTATGAACATCATTGTATAACAATTGTTCACAATCCTAGAGGTATTCAAGGTGCCAATTTTTCTTATACTCATGAATTTGCAATATTTGTTGTACCTAAGGGCAAAAAACGTATAGCAAACCGAAAAATTGAAGATGAAGATGTGGATTGGTCTAATTTAAGGAACTGGGGCTCCGAATCTGAGAGAACAGATGCTAAAAATTGCTTTTATCCAATTGTGATAAATAAGGACTCTTTGGAAATAATTAATTTTGGGGACGTTTGTCCTGATGATTTTCATCCAAAATTTAATGAAATTTATGATAATCATATTTACATATATCCAATTGATAAAAGTGGAATTGAGCGTAAATGGCGTTATGCAAGACAAAGTGTAGAATCAATTAAATCTATGCTTAAAGTAAAAAAAACAAAAGAAGGTTATGATATTCAAATTGGAAAAAACTTTGGTCTTTATAAAACTGTATGGAATGATACTCGTTATGATGCAAATGAATATGGAACGAAAATTGTAAACTCCTTAGTTGAAAACTCATCATTTACCTATCCAAAAAGTTTATGGACAGTTTATGATTGTATATATGCAGGCTGTGCAGATAATAAAGATGCTTTGATTTTAGATTTCTTTGCAGGTTCATCAACTACAGCTCATGCAACCTATGAATTAAATAAACAAGATAATGGAAATAGAAAATTTATAATGGTACAAGTGCCAGCAGAAATTCCTGAAGAAAATAAAAAACTTATATCTGGTTTTCAAACGATTGCTGATATCTCTAGGGAGAGAATTAGAAAGGCTGCTAAAAATTATGAAAATCTGGTAAGTGATATTGGTGTTAGGGCTTTATATCTGGATGATACTTGTTTTAAAGATGTATTCTATTTACCAGATGCTTATAAACAATCTGATCTTGTAGATCTAGTCTCTAACATTAAAGAAGATCGAACATCTGAAGACCTACTATTCCAAGTCATGTTGGATTGGGGGCTTGAGCTTTCATTGTCAATTGAACGTAAAACTATTGCAGGAAAAGAAGTGTTTTATGTTGCAGGCAATAGCCTTGTGGCGTGTTTTGATGATTTAACTTTCGATGTGGTTGATGAAGTTGCTAAAGATCATCCTTTGCGCTTCGTTTCAGCAGAAAAAGCTATTCATCTGGATCATGATAAAACTAATATCAAAGAACGCTTTAAACAGCTCTCTCCTGATACCGAAGTTAAGTTTCTTTAAGGGGGGTTAAATAATGGAAATCCGTTTTAAAACCCTTGGGTATCAGAAAGACTCTGTACAAGCGATTGTGGATTGCTTTAAAGGGCAACCACGTTCTGAAGGTCATCGGTATATGATTGACCAAGGTGCAGCTAAAGCTAAAAAAGTAACTGCACAGGTCGATATGCTTGAAGAAACCTTGGACTTACAAGGTGGCAAGGCTAAAAAAGTGATTGCAGATGTTGGTTTTGAGAATGCCCATATTTTTGATCTGCAAGCTGTACTGAAAAACATTCAGGATGTCCAAGCAGCAAGTGGATTACAAAGATCATCTCAACTCATCACGGATGATAATGGCAAAGGCAAGAACCTGACCAAAAGCCAATTAAACCTTGATATTGAAATGGAAACGGGTACAGGTAAAACCTATTGCTATATCCGTACTATGTTTGAATTACATAAGCAGTATGGTTGGTCAAAATTTATTGTGGTCGTACCAAGCATTGCCATTCGTGAGGGTGTCTTTAAAAGCCTGAATATGATGGCTGATCACTTTCAAGAGCAATATGGCAAAAAGGCCCGTTTCTTTATCTATGATTCCAAAGCATTACACCATTTGGAAAGCTTTAGCTCGAATGGTGGGATCAACGTCATGGTGATTAACGTTCAAGCGTTTAATGCGACAGGTAAAGATAACCGTCGTATTTATGATGAACTGGATGAATTCCAATCTCGTCGTCCAATTGATGTGATTAGTCGTAACCGTCCAATTTTGATCTTAGACGAGCCACAAAAGATGGGAGCGGATAAAACCCTAGAGTCTTTATCTAACTTCAACCCATTGTTTATTCTGCGCTATTCTGCAACGCATAAGCGCAATTATAACCTTGTTTACCGTTTGGATGCTTTGGATGCCTATAACCAAAAACTGGTGAAAAAAATCACTGTAAAAGGTGTTGAAGTCCAAGGATTATCAGGCACACATGGATATTTATACTTACAAGACATCATTGTATCTAAATCTGCTCCTGTCGCTCGTTTGGAACTTGAGATTGAAACCAAGAATGGCTTTAAGCGTGAAGTAAGGAAGGTTAGTAAAGGCGATAACCTTTACGATATTTCCAATAAAGCTGAACAATACAATGACCGTTATGTCGTCTCAGATATTGATGCACGAGATAACTCGGTGACTTTCTTGAATGGCACAAAAATTCATGTGGGTGAAGCATTGGGGCATGTTGATGAAAAGATCATGCGAACCATTCAGATCCGTGAAACGATTCGTGCACATATTCAAAAAGAGCGTCAGTTATACAATCAGGGTATTAAAGTTCTGAGTCTTTTCTTCATTGATGAAGTGGCAAAATATCGTCAATATGATGAGGATAATAATCCTGTAGATGGTGAATACGTTCAAATTTTCAAGGAACAGTATCAACAGGTACTCAATGAAATTGAGGATCTAAACTTAGAAAATGACCCATATTTTGACTATCTGAAAGCAATTGAGGTAGACCGTACTCACAACGGTTATTTCTCAATTGATAAGAAATCAAAACGTCTTGCCAATCCAGCAATTGATAAAAAAGCTGAAGAAGCTCAGGTATCTAATGATACAGACGCTTATGACCTGATTTTAAAAGATAAAGAACGCCTACTTTCCTTTGAAGAGCCAACTCGTTTTATTTTCTCTCACTCAGCGTTACGGGAAGGTTGGGATAACCCGAACGTGTTTGTGATCTGTACTTTAAAGCATTCAGATAATGTGATTTCTCGTCGCCAAGAAGTTGGCCGTGGTATGCGCCTTGCAGTGAATAAATTTGGCGAACGTATGGATGCCAACCATTTCCAAGGGGCACTAGGAGAAATTCACAAACTGAATAATCTCACAGTTGTGACCAATGAAAGTTACAAAGAGTTTGTGTCGAATCTACAATCAGAAATTCTGAATACGATTCAGAATCGCCCGACACAAGCTACCCCTGATTACTTTAAAGGGAAAATCTTTAAGTTATCAGATGGATCTAGTGTTGAAGTCACTGAATTGATGGCAAAGCAAATCAATAAGCATTTGTTTAAGCATGATTATATTGATGACAATGATCAGTTGACGCCAAAGTATCACGAAGCGAAAGAGCAAGGTACGCTTGCTGAATTGCCTGAAAGTTTAGTGGCTTATACTGAGCAAATTCACAAGCTGATTGATGGGCTGTTTGATCCAAAAGCTTTGGAAGGCATGACTGATGATGGTAATAAGAAACTGACCAATACCATCAATCAAGCCAATTTAGAGCGTAAAGAGTTTCAGGCTTTATGGTCGCAGATTAATCGAAAAGCTGTATATCAGATTCATCTGGATTCTGAAAAATTGATTGAGCAAAGTATCAGCGCTGTTGAGCGTACTGCTGTAGAACGCAACAATAAGTTTGTAGAAACGCTAAGTTATAAACTTGCTGAAGCAACTCAGCATGATGAATCCACCTATGAGCAAGTTAAAGCCAAAGAAATGTTTGGAAAGGTTAAAACAAATACTGAAGTTGCAAACATTTCAATTCAATCTCAAGTGACCTATGACCTAATTGGTAATATTGCAGATGATACGAACCTGACTCGTAAAACAGTTGCTCGTATTTTGCAGGGAATCAATGCAGCAGTATTTTCTCAGTTTAAGTTAAATCCAGAAGCTTTTATTCGTGAAATGAGCCGTATTATTAATGAACAGCAAGCTAAAATGGTCATTCAAGGACTGAAATACAATCCTTTAAATAGCACTTACCCTGACAATGAAATTTTTGTCAGCAACGACAATATTCCATTGCAGTCTTATAAGGCTGAACGTCATATCTGGGAGTATGTGGTTACTGATTCTGATGTGGAGCGCAAATTTGTTGAGGAGCTAGATGGTGCAGATGAGGTGGTGGTTTATGCTAAATTGCCTGATCGCTTCCAAATCCCTACACCTTTTGGTGGCTATAATCCTGACTGGGCAATTGCTTTTAATAAAGACAAAGTACGTCAGATTTATTTTGTCGCTGAAACGAAAGGCTCTATGCTAGATGCTGATCTAAAAGCTAGAGAAAAAAGTAAGATTGAAAGTGCTAAAAAATTCTTCACAACTTTAAATGAAGAAAATCAGTCATTGGGCGATACTGTTCAGTATTCGGTGATTGATAGTTTTGGTAGTTTGATGAAGTTGGTTCAGTAAATTAAAAAGGTCTGAAGCTTTATTTCAGACCTTTTTTTTGAGGGGGCATAATGGGCTTTTTCGATATGTTGTTTTCTGGGATAGGATCCCTATTTAGTGCTGCTGTGAGCGTCGTTTCTGATGTCGTATCTACAGTAAAAACTTATTTTACTGCCAAAGAAATTGCTGCTAAGACTGTTTATGATGAACGAGAAAAAAAACAAGATCAAATACATGAGCTTAATCAAGAAATTCAATTTTTGCGTAGAAAATTGAATGAAGCAGGACGTATTACTGAACAACAACGTAAAAGGCTGTATGAGCTTGATGAGGAGCGAAATTTTCTAAAACAAGGCATTAAAAGTGATAGTCAAATTATTGCTGCTGATAGATTTCAACAGAATGAAAATAATATTCATAAAGTTGATATTGATCTAGAAACAACCCATGTCCTTCAATGGAATGCTTTTGCAGATACCATGGCAAAGACATGCCCTAAATGTCAAAGACCTATGAAGTTGCAGTGGGCACGTAATTTAGTACATGTTAATCCACAAGATTTCTATTGGGGTTGTACTGGTTGGTACTTTACAAATCGTCAAGTTCGTTTGTGTGATTACCGAGAAAATTTGTCTAGACAAGATTTTGCTTTAATGACAGATACTTCTGCACCTGAGTTTAGTCTTTCTGCCCAAGATTTTAATATTATTCTTCAAGATCATAGTACCTCTGAAAGTATTATTGAACGTATGGATGATTTGAAATCTGATTTACAGAATAAAAAACAAGGTATTGATATTGTTTGTTGTCCGATTCATGCAGAACCTATGGTTTTACAAAAGAAAAAGAATGGCGTGGGTCTTTTAGATCAGTATTATTTGCGTTGTCCGCATTGGGCGCCAAATGATCTAGGATGTCCTTACATGGAAAAGTTGAAATCAGGTTCGCAATTGGCAGCTTTATTAAAGCATCAGACTGGTACGGGGATACTCTAACAATTCATAGAAGCTTATCTAAGAGTTAATTTTCTGACGTGTCCAAATAAAATAAGAACAGGTGTCCAACTTAAAATAAGAATACCTGTTCATTTAGATAAGAATATGCATTTAATTTAGTAGCACGTAAATATATTCGTAAAATACCATTTTATGAATATATTTACGTGCTACAGCCCTTGGAATTTAGCTATAGGGCTTTAACTAAAGCTCGCAATATATAAAATCCATCATTTGTTCTGCATATGATCTACAATCATCTACTGTCCAAAGCTCTAATTCATGAGCTGGGAGATTGAGAGTTGTTCTAAAATCATGAAGTGATTCGGCAATTGGCCTAGAAATATAGCCATGATTTTTTAAACCCTCAATGCAATCGTTGAAACTAGTTCTATCATTTAAGCCAATTTTTGAAAGGGATAATCTATAACGCTGTCTCATTTCATCTTCGATGAAAGGTCGAAGTTTCGTGAATTTATTATCCATAGTTCTACGTCCAATAAAATCTATGATTTCCATATATCTTTCATCATGTGCTGTGGCAGTCATTTCCTCTTTGGTTGCTTTTACAAGCATTGACCCATTCTCTGATTGCACAATTTTCAGCGCTTGAGCATCACTAAATTTTTTCATTACTGCGGATGCCATTCCCTTATAATGAGTAGTGATAATTAATTGTTTAATTGAGTTATTCAGGGTATATAGAATTCGCAATATGCTAGAAATTCTTTCATTATCAAAACTGGTAACAGGATCATCTAGCACCAGAATCGCTTTTTCCCTATCTACTGGAGGTAATTGATGGATTTTGGCAAGAAAAATACAAAGTGCCAAAGCCCTCCGATCTGATTCACTAAATAAACAATGCAGCTTATTTCTATCAATAGGACAACCTTTAAAAGTTACTTCCAAGTCATATACCGTTCGAGTACCACTACGATTAATACTTTTGGATATTCCAAAATCGGATGAGCCTATTCTACGGAATAAGGTATTTATTTCTGCAAAATATGTATCTAGGAATTCATTTTGAGCACTTTCAAGTGCTGTCTTATCAGTATCATAAGATGCTTGATCGCTTTCAATTTGAGCTTTTAAATTGATATAGCTTGTACATAGACCATCTAAGTCGTGCCTTTTTTTAAATTTTGTTAAAGCTTCTTCATTACTGGTTTCTTCATTGAGAAGGCCTTTCAATAATGTGACATCTTGAGATCCTTTAAATTGATTTAAAATGTTGTTTACAGCACTTTTGATGTGGTTGTATTCCCCAACTAATAAGCAATACTCATTAAATTTGGCCTCCAAATTAGTGAAGTCTATTGGATCAATGGAGTTGTAAGGGGTTTGTGACTTTTGTTCTAGCGAGGTTCTTATTACTACATCAAATTCGCTATCAGTTTGTTCTAATTCTGAAAAAACATATTCAAGACGTTCGAATTTTTGCGCTAATTGCTCAATGAAGTTTTCGGCATGTATTCGACTTTGGACTTCTCTTTCAATATAAGTATTTTCTAATAGATTTAAGTTTCTTTTATGCTGCTCTTTTACAGATCCAAAATTTGAATCGACAAGATTGATTTTTAACAAGGAAGATACTTGAGTGCTTATTCCACTCAGAAAATTTTGAAATGTAGTATCAAAAGCCGTTTTATAGCTATCAATTAATATTTGAGCACTTTCCTTTAAATCCTGTCCACAGAAAGGGCAATCATCTTGCAAATGTTTCAAGCCATTCGATGCCCACCCATTAAATAAATTTGTGTTAGCAACCTTATTTTTGTGTCCGTCCACGATAGCTCTTGAGGCTTCATGTACGTTCTCCATATTCAAGGATAAGCATTTGTTAATTGAAAGTAAATTATCTTTAATTGCTCGTATATTGCTAATATCGTCTAGGATTGGTCTGCGAATTACATGATCAATATTGGAAATTTGAGTATTTAAGGTAATCTGTTTTTCTTTAGATGCCCGTAATACTAAATCCAGTTCTTCTGCTGTTTTTTCTGTTAAAGGCATGGATACAAAAGTATCAATATTGCCAACACCATGTGTATTAAGTTGATTTTTAATACCTGCTAAGTCTTTTCTATCATTTCTTAATTTTTGATTTCGTAACTCAAGTGCTTCAAATTGAGTAGCATTTTCACCTAAGATAAACCCCGACATATTTGTAGAATTTTCACGAGTATAATTTACACCAGTCATTACATTTCTATGTATGAATCCATGATCAAAAATATACAATCGTGAATCATCAGGAGGAATTGAGTCCCAATTGTTATTTTGAAATTGTATCGCCCTAGATTGACCAGAGAATTTCATTTTAATTGTCTGATTAATTTCACTTGGTGCTTGATTAGCTATTATTGACTTTCTATCAAGAATTATTTGAGGGTTATTTAGAGCTAATGAATAAAAGATATCACAAAGAGTACTTTTACCATTTCTATTTTCTCCATAGATAATATTCACAGGCTGAAATTGAATACTACCTGCATTCACTTGAAAATAATTACCAATATTGTCAATTAATTGAATTCTTTCTAGCACTATTCCTCCTTATAATTTAAATAATAAGTTATTGGTTGTTAAGTTAATTTAAAATCAGTAATTTTATTAGTACGATTATCTATAATGATTACCACTTAATCAAGCATTAGTATTGATGCCTTAGCATCCTTTTGATATGAATGAACTTTGGTAAATTTATGTCCATACTTGAGTTTAAAAATTATGGACATCTTTTCTTTTTTTTTATTTTTTAAAAACAAATGCTTATTCATGTCCATACGTTTGATTGTAATCCTTAGTGCGGTACAGCAGGCTTCCTCGTTGCTGCAAGTGAATACTTAAATGAACATCACAGCACAGAAATTTTTGCATCACCTGAAGCAGCAAAGCGTTTTAGTGAAGAAACTTTCTTTGGCTATGACTTTGATAGCACCATGCTTCGTATTGGTTCTATGAATATGATGCTGCACGGTGTTGAAAATCCAAGTATTGAAAACCGTGATTCTTTAAGCGAAGCACATTCACATATTGAAAGTCAGTTTAGTTTGATTCTTGCCAATCCTCCATTTGCAGGCAGTTTGGATTATGAAAGCTGTGCTAAAAATATTCAGGCGATTGTTAAAACCAAAAAGACTGAATTGCTATTTTTAGCATTGTTCTTACGTTTGCTGAAAACAGGTGGTCGTGCAGCAATTATTGTGCCTGATGGGGTGTTATTCGGCTCATCTAAAGCACATAAGGATTTGCGTAAAAAGATTGTAGAAGAACAAAAGCTTGAGGCGATTATTTCTATGCCTTCTGGTGTGTTCAAGCCGTATGCAGGTGTTTCTACTGCAATTATGATTTTCACCAAAACTGAATCTGGTGGTACAGATAAAGTCTGGTTCTACGATATGCAGGCAGATGGTTATTCGCTAGATGATAAGCGTAATGAGCTAGATGCCTCTAAACACGAAAATAATAATATTCCTGACATTCTTGCCCGTTTTAAAAATTTGGATGCTGAAGCAGATCGTAAAGCGACTGAGCAAAGTTTTTTGGTGGATAAAGCCGATATTGCTGCCAATGGTTACGACTTGTCGATTAACCGTTATAAAGAAGTGGTGTATGAGCAAGTGGAATATGAAGCACCAAGTAAAATTTTGGCGGATTTAGAAGTACTTGAGCAGGATATTTTAAAAGGAATGGTTACGCTTAAGGAGATGCTTAAGTGACATTACGATTAAAAAAATTTACTGATATTGTTCAAGATAAATCAGGTGGAAATAAAAAGCTTCCCCAAGAACTTTTTTTGCTTGATGGGCAATACCCTGTTGTTGATCAAGGTAAAAAATTTATTGCAGGTTACATAAATGATCAAGAGTACTTGGTAAAAAGTACTGATTTACCTGTAGTAATTTTTGGTGATCATACGAAAGCTATTAAATTTGTAGATTTTCCATTTGCAATGGGAGCAGATGGTGTCAAAGTCTTGAAGCCTAAAGATGACTGTGATCCCAAATATTTATATCATTATTTAAGATATGCCAAAATTCCTGATGCTGGATATAGTAGACATTTTAAATTTCTCAAAGAATTAGAAATCCCACTCCCACCACTTGAAGAACAACGCCGAATTACCTCTATTTTAGATCAAGCGGACGAGTTACGCCAAAAACGTCAGCAAGCGATTGAAAAGTTAGATCAGCTTTTACAAGCCACGTTTATTGATATGTTTGGCGATCCTAATACATACCAAAATCGATTTCCAATTAAATCCTTAAAACAAGTTTGTACTAAAATTACTGATGGTGAGCATGGAACTGTTGAACGTTTAGAATCAGGAAAACTTTATTTAATGGCAAGAAACATCACTAAAAATATGACTTTAGATATAACTGAAGTTTCATACATTAGTGAAGAAGATCACCAACGAATTTATAAAAGATGTTCACCTGAATTTGGCGATCTAATGATTGTATGTGTCGGAGCAACAATAGGTAAACTATGTCTTGTTCCTGATATGGAAGAGTTTTCTCTTGCAAGAAGTGTTGCGCTCTTAAAACCTGATAATAATTCTGTAATTTCGCAATATTTATTACATCTCCTTGCTTCAGATTATATGCAACAAAAGATTTTAAATAGCAGAAATACAGCTGCACAGGCAGGATTATATCTTGGAAAGCTAAGTATCATTGAAGTTCCTGTTCCACCAAAAGAGTTACAGGAAAAATGGTCTAAAATTGCTTTAAGCATTGAAGATCAAAAACAAAAGCTTTATAAACAACTAGATGTACAAAATCAGTTATTTATATCATTACAAAACCAAGCATTTAGCGGAAATTTATAAAATATTTTGAGGGTATATACATGAGCAACTTTCAGTTTTTAGAGCCTGAGTTTAGCAAGCTAGCACTCACTGCAAAAGAAGCTGAAAAGCTTGTGTATATTTCCCCACAATTTGCCATTGCTGCAGCAAGAACATCGCTGGAAAACCTTGTTCTTTGGTTATATCAATACGATAAAAAACTCACTCAGCCTTATGACCCATCGCTCTATAACCTCATCACCGATGTAAAATTCAAGGAAATTATCCCACCCTACATTTGGGACAAAATGGATAACATCCGCATGGTGGGTAACAGTGCGGTACACGGTAAAAAATTCAAACAACTGACGACTGAAGAAACAGTTAAACACATTAGCCATCTGTTCCTGATCTATGTCTGGTTTGAACGTAATTATGGCTCACCATCAAAAGATCGCTCTCAGACCATTTTATTCAATCCTAGACTGATTCCAAATGCTGACCAAACACAGCAAATGGCAGCGAATCAGGAACAACTGCAAAAAGAAGTTGAAGCCAAAGAAAAAGCATTTGCAGAACAACACAAAGCCTTGCGTGAACGTGAACAACAGCTGTTTGAATTATCGGCAAGTTTGGAAGAGCGCGAAAAACTACTTGCCAATATTGACGCTGAACTTGCTCAAAAACGTGCTGAAGTTGAACAGGCTAAACTTGCCAATAGTCAGATTCCTGATCATACCGACTACAAAGAAGACGAAACTCGTAAACTAAAAATTGATCTTTTACTAGAAGAAGCAGGTTGGGAAATTGGTGTAACTGCAAGAGAGGAAGTTCCAGTTACAAGTATGCCAAGCCCATCAGGTAAAGGTGCTGTCGATTATGTACTGTATGATGCCAATGGCTTGCCTTTAGCCTTGGTAGAGGCTAAACGTACATCGGTTGATCCTGAAGTGGGACAACAACAGGCAAAACTCTATGCAGATTGTCTAGAACAGCAAACAGGTCAACGTCCTGTGATGTTCTACACCAACGGTTATAAAACCCGTATCTGGAATGATGTGCAAGGTGGCCCACCTCGTTTGGTACATGGTTTTTACACGCAAACTGAACTAAAACGCCTAATTGAAAGACGCAAAAATAATCCAGATTTGGGTAGCTTTCCGATCAATGCGGAAATCGTTGAGCGTTATTATCAAACCCGTGCCATCAAAGCGATTTTAGCCGCATTTCAGCGTAAAGAACGTGCAGGTTTACTGATCATGGCAACTGGTACAGGTAAAACCCGTACCGCAATTGCGTTGGTTGATGTACTGATGAAAGCCAATGCTATTCAGAAGGTTTTATTCCTCGCTGACCGTACCTCATTAGTCGTACAAGCCACCAATGCCTTTAAAGCCAATTTACCTGACTCTGCACCTGTTAATTTAGTAGACAGTAAAAATCAAAATGGACGGGTGTATTTATCTACCTATCAAACCATGATGGGACTGATTGATGAAGTGAATGCAGACGGCACACGTAAATACGGTACAGGCATGTTTGACATGATTATTGTCGATGAAGCCCATCGTAGTGTGTACCAAAAATTCGGTGAGATTTTTAAATACTTTGATAGCTTATTGGTTGGTTTAACTGCTACCCCACGCGATGAAGTAGACCGTGATACTTATGCACTCTTTGGTTTGGAAAGTGGTGTTCCAACAGATTATTACGATTTAGACCAAGCCATTGCCGATGGTTATTTAGTTCCACCTAAAGCCTTTTCAGTCCCCTTAAAGTTCATGCGTGAAGGTGTGAAATTTAATGAGTTGTCCGAAGAAGAAAAAGAACACTGGAATGAGCTGGATTGGGGCGGTGATGACGCACCTGAAGAAGTAAATGCATCAAAAATTAATAAGGAACTGTTTAATACAGGCACAGTAGACAAAATGCTGCAGCACTTGATGGAAAATGGCATCAAGGTTGAAGGTGGAGATATGTTGGGTAAAACCATCATCTTTGCAGTCAATCAGAACCACGCCAATTTCATTGCAGAACGCTTTGACAAAAACTATCCGCAATATGATGGTAAGTTCGCCCGTGTGATCACGCATTCAACCAAGTACGCACAAAGCCTGATTGATAGTTTTAGTAAAAAAGAGCTGGCTGATCCACAAATTGCTATTTCTGTCGATATGCTCGATACAGGCATTGATGTGCCTGAAGTGGTCAACCTCGTCTTTTTCAAAGCTGTACGCTCAAAAGTGAAGTTTATGCAGATGATTGGTCGTGGTACACGGCTTTGCAAAGACCTCTTTGCCCCAGGAATGGACAAAAAAGAATTCTATATTTTTGATTACTGCTCAAACTTTGAATATTTCAACGAAAATCCTGATGGTGCGCCTGTATCTACTGCTGAACCCTTGGGGCAACGACTATTTAAGGCACGTTTAAATCTTTTGAGTTTGTTGAATGCTCAAGACTATCAAACTGAAGAATTGGCAGCCGTCCGTCAAGACATACAACAAAGCCTACAAACTGAAGTGAAATCAATGAACAAAGATAATTTTATTGTTCGTGATGAGCTTGAGTATGTTGAGCAATTCCAAAAAGATGAGGCATGGAACAATTTAGATGATCTTGCTATTGGTACGTTGCGAGAACATATTTCTAAACTTCCAAATGAACTAGAAGCAGAAACACTAGAAGCCAAGCTGTTTGATATGTTGTGCTACAACATTGAACTTGCTGTGTTGAATAAGGATGCCAAAGCGGTACTTGCCTATGCGAATAAAGTGATTGAAATCGCTTCTAAACTGGAAAGCAAAGAGAATATTCCTGTTGTCGCAGCACAGATTAAGTTAATTCAGGACATACAAACTGAAGCCTATTGGGAAGGAATTACAGTCCCTATGCTTGAGTCGATGCGTAAACGTATCCGTGGCTTGGTTAAACTCATTGAAAAAACAACCTCTACGATTGTGTATTCCATGTTAGATGATGAAATCGGTGAAGCAACTGAAGTTGATATTCCAGTGGTTTCAAGTGGGGTAAATATTGCGCAATACCGCAAGCGTGTGGAGAGTTTTATTAAAGCTAATGAAAACCACATTACCATTGCCAAATTAAAACGAGGTTTAGCTTTAACCCCAACCGATTTAAAAGAGCTTGAGCGATTTGTTTTTGAAGCTCAAGAAGTTGAAAGCAAAGAAAAGTTTGAAGAATGCTTCGGAACAGAGCAAAGTTTACCATTATTTATTCGTTCATTGGTTGGACTGGATCGCCAAGCTGTACAGGCGGCTTTCTCTAAGTATTTGCAAGGTACAACCTATAATGAAAAACAGATTCGTTTTGTTGAAATGGTCATTGAACACTTAACCATTCGGGGAACACTACAGCCAGAGCAGCTTTACGAGCCACCTTTTAGTCAAATCCATTTTGAGGGGATTGATGGTGTGTTTACTGGTGGTGATGCTGATAATATTTTAAATGTGGTTGAAGCGTTTAATAAAGCAGTAGCATAGATTTAAATTTGTATTAATTATTTTTTTAGGGGGAAATATGTTTAATAAAGGATCAGAATGGCGTAAATGGGATTTACATATACACACGCCTGCTTCTCTTGATCAAAAATATGGTGGTAATAATGAGGCAACTTGGGAAAAATTTATAACGGATTTAGAAAATTTACCCGAAGAGTTTAAAGTTATAGGTATTAATGACTATTTCTTTATTGATGGATATGAACGTGTTTTAAAAGAAAAAAATTCAGGAAGACTAAAAAATATTGATTTAATTTTGCCAGTAGTTGAATTTAGATTACATGAGTTTGCAGGTGTAGAGTTTAAAAAGCTTAATCGCATAAATTTACATGTCATCTTCTCAGATGAACAAAATTTACCTTTAGATCAAATAAAATCTCAATTTTTAAATAGCTTACAAGCGAAATATATTTTAGAAAAAGAACAAAAACCATGGCACCAAAGTATTACAAAAGAATCAGTCGAAGATTTGGGTCGACAAATTAAGTCATCAGTTCCTCATGAAGAATTACATAAATATGGGTCAGATCTAATTGAAGGATTTAATAATTTAAACTTACATTCGGAGTCAATTCTTGAGGTACTTGATAAAAGTTGTTTTAAAGGGAAATATTTAATTGCTATTGGAAAAACAGAATGGGATGAGCTCAAGTGGACTGATGCTTCGATAGCTGTCAAAAAACATCTAATTAATCAGGCAAATATCGTTTTCACTTCAGCAGAATCTTATGAAGCTTTTGATAAAGCTAAGCAGAAATTACAAGATCATGGCGTCAATGATTTATTACTTGACTGTAGTGATGCTCATAATTTTTCAGAAAAAACATCAGATAAAGATAGAATTGGAAACTGTTTTACATGGATTAAAGCTGATCCAACATTTACTGGTCTAATCCAAGCTACCTTAGAGCCTCAAAATCGTATTTATGTGGGGGAAGTCCCTGAAAAAGAATCGTTAAAAAAAGGAAAAGGTAGTTACTTTATTGATCAAATTGAAGTTGTAAAAAAACCTACAGCTGTGTGTAATCACAAGTGGATTGATGGAACTAAATTAAATTTAAGCCATGATTTAGTGGCGATAATAGGTAAAAAAGGAAGTGGAAAAAGTGCTCTTGCTGATATTATTTCGTTATTAGGGAACTCTAAATCTAGCAGTAATTACTTTTCCTTCCTTAAAGAAGGACGATTTAAAGGCAAAGGTGGTTTTGCATCAGATTTTGAAGCTACATTAACTTGGTTGAACGGTACTAAAGATACAAAAACTTTAGATGCTAGTATTGATCATGAAAGTACTGAAAGAGTACGTTACATACCTCAAGCTTATTTTGAAAAACTATGTAATCCTGATAATGGAGATAATGAATTTCAACAAGAATTGAATTCCGTTATATTCTCTTATTTAACAGAGGAAGAAAAAAATGGTTGCTCGGATCTTGAAGAATTAATCAAATTAAAAGAAAGTTCATTAAATGATCAATTATTTTTATTGAAAGCCAAATTAAACAAATTAAATTCAGAAATTGAAGCGTACGAAGCTCAATCACAGCCAAAGGTAAGAAAACTTTTGGAAAACAAAAGATTATTGAAGCTACAAGAACTTCAAGATCATGAATCTATTAAGCCTGTTGAAGTTCCATGCCCTAGTGAAAACTTAACTCCAGAGCAATCAGCTTTAAAAATTCAGATGGAATCTGTCAATTCAAAAGTACTTGGATTCTCAAAAAAAATTGATACTTTGAAAGATAATATCAAAGAAAGCCAAGCAAAAATATTAATTACGAATAAGATAATAGAAAAAAATGATGCTTTAATAAAATATATTGAGGATTTTAATGAGGATATAAGTAAAGATTTAGAAAATCTTGGAATTGAAAATAACATCATTCAGTTCAGTACAAATTTGGAAAGAGTATTAGGTATGAAAGCTGAATTAGAAAAAGAAATCCCTAACAAATTAAAAGAAATTAGTACATTGGAGTCCTCGATTAAGAAGTGTAATGAAACTATCCAGAGAATAAATAGTGAATTATCAGAGCCATTCAAGAAATATAATAGCTACCTTGAGGTGCTTAAAACTTGGGAAGTGAAGAAAAAACAGTTAGAAGGTGATGAACTTATACCTGATTCACTTCATGGGATACAGCATCAAATTACAATATTTAATAATTTGCCTAATCAACTAGCAGAGAAAAAAAATGAGCGTAAAAATATCGCAAGCTCAATATATAAAATCTTAGAGTCAAAGAAGTTACTAAGAGAGTCGCTTTATGAGCCTGTTCAGAAATCAATTGAAAAAAATAATTTTATAAATACAAAGAATAAGTTCGAGTTTGTATCTAAATTAAATTTTTCTTTTGAAGAGTTTCTTGAGAATTTAACTTCTCATATTCTGCAACGTAGATTGGATTTTACGCCAGATAGGATTAAACATACTTTAGAAGAATTATCTCAAGATAAAGATTTAGAAAAACTGGAAGGAGTCATTGATTTTATAGAACAGCTTATTGATAAATTAAATGAAGCTAATGAGGAGATTGGTATCTCTGAGATGGTGAAAAAAAATATTACTCCGAAAGATGTTTATAATTTTATATACGGATTAGACTTTATTAAATCTAAATACTCATTACGTTTTCAAAATGTAGAAGTTGAAAAGTTATCTCCTGGACAACGTGGTGCATTGCTATTGATATTCTATTTATTGGTAGATAAAGATAAAACACCTATCATTCTAGATCAGCCTGAAGAAAACCTTGATAACGATACTGTTGTAAACTCGTTAGTTCCTATTCTTAATGAAGCTAAAAAGACTAGACAAATTATTATGGTTACTCATAACCCTAATCTAGCAATAGTATGTGATGCAGAGCAAATTATTTATACTAATTTTGATAGGGAAAATAATTACTCCATCCATTATAAATCTGGTTCTATTGAAAGTTACGAGTTAAATCAACATGCTGTTAATATTTTGGAAGGAACTTTAAATGCATTTAATAATCGAAGTAGTAAGTATTTAGGTGTAATTGGGTAATCCTCCCATAAATAACCGAAGTTAAAAGTAGAGGTTAAGCATCCATTATAGGCAGCCAACTTGTAAAAGTCCTCTGCCATTATCTAACTAAATGGTGTCTACAAAATCGGTGGCTATTCATCAGAAGCTTTGGGCGTTTCCCGCTCGCATATCTGAGCTGAAGAACAAAGGCTGATTGGTTTTATGTGAACTTCTTAAATCCATCTATCGTTGAAAGAAGAGAATCTAAAGCTTCAGCTTCGTTTATTTCCTTTAAGCGGAACAAATTTGCAATTGAGATCATTTTCTTTACACGAATTCTAATTTGAGGAGAAAACATAACGGTACTTCTTACCGCACTAATAATCATCAGCATCATGAAGGAAATTTTTTTACTAAAATAGAGCCTTTTGAACAACAAGGCAAAACTGAAGCGATTATTACTATTGGATTCCCTACCGCTATAGGTAACGATATCGAATCTGCTAGTCTTGACGTAAAAGGATTACCTAGATTGAATTTAGAAAGCACCAATGTGATTGATAGCATTGAAACTCTGAATCTTGCAGTTAGAGAGACTAAATCAGCTCTAGTTTCTTTCAAATCCAACAATCAATTGTCCAAGTTGCATCTCTTTATTAAAGCCCCCTCAGTATTTGCGATGGTCTTGGGACATCGTTTGAATGGGATTTGTGATATTCAACTTTATGATTGGATAGATAGGCAATATATACCTACTGTTATGCTTCAATCGTAAAAATAATTAAGCTGACGATTTTGCTTAGGATGCATACATAAGACTTCTTGCGTTAGTCAAAATTTAAACAGCCCAAAGCTACATTTTATAAGGTTTTAGCCAATTCAAAAATTTGGTAAAACGATACTTTCGCAAGAGGTCTATAGTGTCCAATAAATCATTATTCTAATTAAGGACATATCAACCCATACAATATGTCCTTTTTTATTGCTATAAATTTCTTAATCAATCGCTTTTTTTAATTACTTTACTACTTTTATTGTTTTTTCAATTCGTATACATTATTTGAGATGACACAATTTGAGCACCGTATCTTTCTTACTATATGAAAGTTGTTTAAAACTCTACATTGCCCAAGTTATTTAATTGTTTTCTCAAAGTGTAATTTATCGACCAACACAATATATAGTTTTTTTCAAGACCCTATACACCATATGATGTGTTCTATATAATCAATGCAATGGAACCACTATTTAGTTCCAAACAAGATACTGAAGCTTGTTGGTAGAAGGTGCTTTTTAATTAAAGAAAGTTTCTTCACTTATTGGCATGAAAAAATGTATACATTTTTTCACTATTTTTAGTGTAGATACTATTGTATCTAATTGTAATTTAGGAAATTTATCCAATGTATACATTTTTAACATAAGCAGAATGCCAATAAATGACTATTCCATATTTTCTTGTACTACTTATTGTAATTTTATTATTGATAGTATTATTCATGGCAGTATTTACCGCCTTAATAGTTGCTATCAAAGGCGATGAGAAATAGTAAACATATTTTATCCATGCATGATTAATCATGCATGGATTTAGTACAAGAAAATGGATTGTTAAATTAATAAGGAAACCACTACATGCCACACATGACCCACAACTATATGTTAGGACTCGCGGTCTTGCTGGTTTCCTTTGTAGTGTTGTTTTACGCACCAATTGCTTACTTTTGGGTACAAGCGGCAAAACAACAGCGAAAGCAAAATAAGTCGTGAGCACATTGGTCGGAATGTACATTTTTCAGACCAAGATGAGCAAAACTTAATTTTGCTTTCACAAATTAAGCGTATATTAAGACATCTCAGCGTGGCTGGATGTCCATAAAAGATATAAAGCAACGAAGAGAGAATTGATATGTCTATCCTAAGTTGGGACGATTTCGAAGATGATTCGCAAAAACCGGCTGCTCCTGAACACAAGTCTGCGCCCGTCGAGCCGCAAAAAGCGCATGATACGCAGATGGTATCTCATGCAGAGCAACCACAGACGCCTGTGGCAACTGCACAACCCGCTGCAGCCCCTAGAAGTGGAGCAACAGATTCAACCGATCCGTTGGCAAGAGCATCTAACGCTCTAGATCAATTGGACGTTGCACCTGGTCTTGAAGAACTAGAAATGGGTGCATCTCGCGTACAGGTTGATGATAAAGCCATGATCAACTGTCGTGCAGACTTAAACCAGCTTGTACCGTTCAAATACGAATGGGCATGGCAAAAATATCTAGATGGTTGTGCAAACCACTGGATGCCGCAAGAAGTCAACATGAACCACGACATCGCATTGTGGAAGTCTGAAAATGGTTTAACTGAAGATGAGCGCACCATTGTAATGCGTTCACTTGGTTTCTTCTCTACCGCAGACTCATTGGTTGCTAACAACTTGGTATTGGCAATTTATCGCCACATTACCAATCCAGAATGCCGCCAGTACATTTTGCGTCAAGCCTTTGAAGAAGCGATTCACACTCACGCTTACCAGTACTGCATCGAATCTTTAGGTATGGATGAAGGTGAAGTCTTCAATATGTACCGCGAAGTACCATCGGTTGCGCGTAAAGCAGCATGGGGCTTGAAGTACACGCAATCTTTAAGTGATCCTACTTTCAAAACAGGTACACCTGAAAACGACCAAATTTTGCTACGCAACTTAATCGCATTCTATTGTGTACTTGAAGGTATTTTCTTCTACTGCGGTTTCAGCCAAATCTTGTCGATGGGTCGTCGTAACAAAATGAACGGTGTTGCAGAGCAATTCCAATACATTTTACGCGATGAATCTATGCACTTGAACTTTGGTATCGACATGATTAACCAAATCAAGATTGAGAACCCGCACTTGTGGACTGCAGAATTCCAGCAAGAAGTGATTCAAATGATTCTTGAAGGCACGATGCTTGAAATTGAATATGCGCGTGACACTATGCCACGTGGTGTATTGGGCATGAACGCAGGTATGATGGAAGAATATTTGAAATTCATCTGTAACCGTCGTTTAAGTCAGCTCGGTTTACCTGAACAGTTTGTTGGCGTAAACAACCCGTTCCAATGGATGTCTGAGATGATGGACTTGCGTAAAGAGAAGAACTTCTTTGAAACGCGTGTAACCGATTACCAGACTGGCGGTGCATTGAGCTGGTAATATCGCGACACATACGTCACGCGACACATATGTTGTCATTTGCGACACATAAGTTGGCAAAGAACGACACATAAGTTGTCATAGACACCATAGTAAAAAGGCTGCAATTTGCAGCCTTTTTTCAACTTAATGACTAAAGGGACTAAATTCAACTGAGTCAATACTTAGTGGTGCAATACCACGCTTAAGGCACTCTATTGTCCATTTTTTCATTTTCTGTATTTCTAACAAGTTGGGTACATTATCGACTGATGGATCATCTTTAATCTCAAAAGGAATAAAGAAAATTAATTTATGTATAAAATTTCCTGAACCATGAATCATATCTAACATCACATGTATTTTTTGCTTCTGGGTCAGATGCCCTTCTCTTTCATGCTCCAACTCAAGCAAAGCATTATTCAAATATTCAACCTCTAAAGAAAAACCCTCTTCATTTTCAACTGCAACGCACTTAGTTCCATCATGAGCCAATGGAAATACATATCGTTTCATCAACTGTAATAATTCAGCATTGTGTTCTCTATAGTATGGAAATGTAGAAGCTACTAATAATAATCGATATATCGAACATCCTATATCGAAGGCGGCTGTTCTGTAATTTTTACTATCTGCAAAACGTAAAAAAATAATCAATGCTGCGAGAGAGTCTAGTCCAGCAAAATTCTCAAGCTTATGAATTTGCTTAGAGTTCAAGTTATTCACTAACTCATAAGAAAGACCATTCTTATTAGGTTGATACAAAATTCTTTTGATATTCCATGGGAGGTATTCCTCTCCTTTTTTAATTAACCAATCTACCTCCTTTTCACCACGTAAGGCTTCCCAAAAAATACTATTAATCATTTTAGAACTTTCTGGAACTTGAGATTCTACTAAGCTAATTGATCGTGAATTAGGTGTATGAAGACCTGATTGGTATTTTGACCACTTATTATTGTTATATCTCTCACCATTATCATTTCTTTTGAATGACATAGGTTCAAGTACCTTCTCTATTTGATAAGAAGAAGCTAACGACAATCTAGACTTAATCATTTCATACCATAGCTTTACTCGAATAATTTCGATGTCATCTCGCTTTTTCTGTTGATTTTTTTGCATACTTTTTAATCAAAAAATTATAACCCTAAAACAAATTTATCATTAAAAGTCATTCAGTTATGTATGGAATATTGTATTAAATTCAGCAAACTTTTACTTTATTCCATAACTACTCAACACAACTTATGATGTAGTTGTGACACGTTAGGACAAACCAAAATGACGAATACAACTTTAATTAGTGCAGAAATGATTGAACGGGATCTTTTCGAACGTCATGGGCCAATGATTGCAGACGATGCATTGAGGATTGCTCTAGGGTATCGTTCTACTGACGCTTTCAGACAAGCTCTATCAAGGAAAACTGTACCTATTCCAGTCTTTTCAGTTGAAAACCGTCGTGGGAAATATGCACTAGTCAAGGATGTTGCAGAGTGGTTAGTCAAACAGCGTAATGCTGCTATCACGCAACAAGAGCTTTAAGAAAATAGAAAAATGTATCAAAACTACTGATTAACTCAGATAACAGCCAACAATATAAGGAGAAATAAGCCATGACATAAAATTCTGCCCAAATAAAAAACGGACCCTTTCGGATCCGTTGGTTCTATACGTGAAAGTATAGAGACTTGAGAATCCTAGTATCTTCCGTATAGAGCCAACAGTCAAGTTTTGCATATTTTTTATGCAAGAATTAACTCATCCCTAAAAATGGGATGAATGGCTATACATACTGGAAATACTATATGTACGCTTTTTCTTTTGATGATAAACATAATCCTCATCAATCTATTCTCGATCAAATTAATAACGCTTTTAAAGCAGAGCCGAATCTTGCCTCTACAATCCATGGTCAAAGGAAAATCTACCAAGGCTGCTATGGACGAAGAACGGCACTTTTCCCCAGCGCAAAATCTGGAGGCTCCATTCCTACCGAAAGTCGTCTTGAATTGGCACATGCTATTTGTCTTGAGAGGAACCCACAGGTTAAATGTTTTAGATCTCAAGCTCTCAAAATCGCTCTAGGGGAAAAGAAATTCTGTTACCCAGATTTCTTAGTCCAAACAATCAAAAACCAATATGAAGTTCATGAAATTAAACCTAATATCTCCTGCCTATCTGTAAATGATCTAGACAAATTTCTTAGGTTAGCAAACTTGCTACATCCTTTAGACATTACATTCCGATTGATTGATCAAAAAAGCTTGCCATCGAGTAAAGACCTACAACAATTACAACATTGGTATCAACGAGGCCATACATGCTCTTGGACAAAATACGAACTCGAACTCGCAACAGAAGCGTTGAAGCCTCATAAATTCAGCCATTCCGAGCAAATATATCAAGCCCTACAACAAGCAGACCTCGATCCCCGATTAGGTGACTACTTACTTTTTCATGAATTAATCACATTAATCAGCCACAAAACTTATTATTCAGGTGAGGAGGTTTAAAATGGAAAAGCCATTACTCATCCCCCAACCAGGACTTCGATTTACTTTTGCTGATCATGAACATGTATTTGAAATCACCTCATCTAATTATGGTGTAATCCGCTATGCAGCAATTGCAGGAGGAAAACCATGTTCTATCCCCGCCAGTACATTTGAAACTCGGTATAAAAATGGAGAGATTCAATGTGTCTTCGCTCCAGAAAAACTATTCATCAATCCAGATAGTTGTTCAACCATTCGTCGCAAGGAACGCTATGTACTCACTGCCCTAGCAAAACTGGCAGCCCCCACTTCTATTGAACCACTACGAGAACTCATTCAAGAGATTGCAGCAGAGATTAAAGATTCCTCTCCACCATCAGCAAGAACTGTTGCACGCTGGATATTGCAATATCGATTGAGTAGTAATAGCGCTCTCAGCCTAAGTGAACAAGGTAAAGGCAACAAAACACTAAGATATCCACCTGAAGTCTATCAAATCATCAATCAAGGAATTTTAGAAATATATCTACAACCAGAACATCGAACAAGCAAAGATGTGAGGGCATTCGTATTAGGTAAGTTTATAGAACAAAATATTTCTCTTGAATATTTACCCAGCCGTAGATCCATACAACGTGCCATTGCAAGATTAGACCCATATATTGAAATGCGTGTTAAGAAAGGGAGTAGAGTCGCTCGTAAATATTTTCAAGCTGCTGGCATAAGTACTCCAAGCCCATTTGCTCTATATACCGTAGAAATAGACACCCATTATTTAGACATCATTGTCATTGATCCTGAAACTGGGCGAGCACTCGGGCGACCGTTCCTCGCTTGTGCCATTGATACATATTCACGTGCAATTGTCGGGACTTACATCAGTATGTTTCCGCCTAGTGCATTGACAACTTTAGCCCTAATCAAAGACATAATTACACGCCCTAATCAAGATCTACCAGGTGGCATCCCTTCTATTATCATTCCAGATAATGGAGTCGAATTTAAAAATAATTCACTAGCGCGCGTATGTGAACAACTCAAAATTACTATCACACCATCGCAAATCGGTACACCAAACAACAAACCTCATATCGAACGCTTTTTTGGCACGTTGACAGAAGGTATTCTGCAAAAACTTCTTGGTACAACTTTCTCTAATCCTACGGCACGAGGGGAATATGACTCATCTGGCAAAGCCAGCCTTACTTTAGACAAGGTTAAAGAATACGTCGACTTATGGATAAACACGGTCTATCAGCAAACGATACACAGTACTACTGGACGAGCACCTCTTCTTGCTTGGAATGATGCTATTGAACAGATTAAGCCCTCCTCATTAACTAAAACCGATGCTGATATTATTTGTAGAAGACCAGTTGACCGAAATATCAATCATGGGCAAGTGATTATTGATGGGCTTAGCTACTTTTCACACGCACTCACTACATTGAAAGCTGACGGCATCAAAAAAGTTACTGTACTTGTTGATGATTTAGATCTGAGCAAAGTTTATATCATACATCCAGATAAAAAGGATCTGGTCATTCAAGCAGACTCTACTCAACCTGAATACACGTATAACCTATCTCGCAGTGTTCATCTGGAAGTTCAGAAGCGTAAAAAACAGATGTCGGAATCCGATAAACAAAGGCTGGGGAAACACGCGGATCTTTATCATTTGTATCTGCTTATGAAAGATATACAAAATGATCTTGTCCGTAAAAAACCAAAACTGAAGCAACTCAAAATTGAGCTACCTAAGCAGCTTACACGACTGGAGTCCGAGTTAACTTCTCATCCAAGTAACGAAGAACTCACAGCTATCCCCCAGCAACAGAATGCTCCACAACCAGCTGTAAGTTTTGGTTCACTTAAGGTGAAAAGACATGATAAGTAATCAATCTATCTATGAACACGTAAGTCAGCTTAACGAAGTCGTAATCACTTCTGATGAATGTAAGCGTCCGCTGAACCCCATGCCTATTTTTTAATTCGGTTCAGGTTTCCAGCGGTGTGGTAGCAATTCTTCAATCTGAGTCACTTTATGTGTCGGCAACCTTTTCAGCACATCACTTAAATAGG
>NZ_JBWKMK010000129.1:0-25505 GCF_056431365.1 Acinetobacter seohaensis | reverse complement strand
GCGACTCATGAGTGCTCGGTTATATGCGGGCCAATTGGTTGTACGGTAGATTTTGTGTGTAGGCTTCTTCATTTGAAAATTATATCGCTGAAAAAGCCTTTACAGATAGGTTTGTGCAACAAAGCCGTGCGACTGGTACAGGTAAATCGACTTCTTTGGCGTCTATTATTGGTTACCGCAACCAAAACTCCAAAGGTCATATCATTACCATTGAAGACCCGATTGAATTTGTGCATGAACATGCAGGCTGTATTATTACCCAGCGTGAAGTCGGAATTGATACTGACTCCTTTGAAATCGCCTTAAAAAATACTTTGCGTCAAGCACCTGACGTGATTCTGATTGGTGAGATTCGTTCCCGCGAAACCATGGATTATGCAATTGCCTTTGCCGAAACAGGTCACTTGGTATTTGCCACCCTGCACGCCAACAACGCTAACCAAGCAATTGACCGTATTATTCACTTCTTTGAAGCAGACCGACATAACCAGTTGTTCATGGATTTGTCGCTAAACCTGAAAGCGATTGTGGCACAGCAATTAATTCCAACCATAGATGGCAACTCACGTCGTGCTGCGATTGAAATTTTAATTAACTCACCATTAATTGCAGATTTAATCCGTAAAGGTGATGTGCACGAAATTAAAGACCTAATGAAGCGTTCTCGTGAATTGGGCATGCAAACCTTTGACCAAGCTTTATACGACCTCTATAAAGCCAAGCAAATTAGCTACAAAGACGCACTTAAACACGCCGACTCGCCAAACGATTTGCGTCTACAAATCAAATCATCAGAAGAAGGTGGCGAGCGTTTGTTACATGCAACCTCGAATATTACCTTCGATGGGCAATAACTTCGCAACAATGCTTAAACACAAACAAAATAGGCTTCCATACGGAAGCCTATTTTTTATACCTACAGCAAATTATTTCTTGCGCAACGCTTCACGACATTCTGGCGCATCACAATAACCATATAAATTCAGCGAGTGCCCTGTGAGCTCAAAACCAAATTTCTCTGCCACATCATGCTGTTCTTTTTCAATAGTATCATTAATAAATTCAACCACTTTGCTACAGTTCAAGCAAACTAAGTGGTCGTGGTGATCTTCCTGCATGATTTCAAACACAGAATGATTGTTCTCAAAATTATGACGCTCAATAATGCCTGCAGCTTCAAACTGTGTTAACACACGATACACAGTTGCTAAACCCACATCTTCACCCTGATCGAGTAAAGTTTTGTAGATATCTTCTGCACTTAAATGATGTTGTTTTGAATTTTCCAATAATTCTAAGATTTTAATTCGTGGAAGGGTAACTTTAAGTCCAGCTTTGCGTAATTCTTGATTTGAAATAGGCATGAAAAAAGGTCTCTCAACAAAATTAAAGTTGGAATATGCAACAAAGTTAAGATGCAGTATGATCTAACACTGGATCAAGATCAAATGCATCATAATTAATTTGGGATAGTGTAGCAAAATGCAAAAAATCATGTTGACGTTATTGGTCACTTCACTGCTCGCAGGCTGTTCGACCTTGGGCGTTTATAAAGTCGATATTCCACAGGGTACACCTTTAACCCAAGCTCAAGCGTCTAAAGTCCAAGTCGGTATGAGTCATCAACAAGTCCGCTTTTTGCTGGGCAGTCCTACCATCGCCGACCCGATGAATCCATTACGTTGGGACTACATTTACAACTATATCCCAGGAACTTATGCTAAAAAAGCCAAGATCCCTGCCGCGTATGGTCAGCATTTGAAAATCTTTTTCAATCAAAATGGTATTGTAGAAAAAGTTGAAGGATTGGAAACGATTCCAGAATCTCAACCAGGCCTACCAGGATCGAAAGAAGCGATTCTCAACGCGCCACCACTATAGCCGCTTTAGAATAAAAAGAAACCCCTCACTGAAATTCATCTGAGGGGTTTTTTAAATCATTGCAATTGTCTCAAGCGATTGCTTTTGGCATAACGCCCTACTGGGTTCTTTGCGGCACGTTTACGACGAATATCTTTCGGGTTAATGGTCAAAGCACGATAAATCTCAACCCGATCACCTGCTTGTAATACATGCTGCGGCTCAACCCGCACACCAAAAATACCCAGCATCAACGGTTCAGGCAAAGTCGTCGCTGTCATAAGTCCACTTTGCTGAATTGCATCTAAAGCGGTCATACCCTGCTGAAATGCGACAGCCACATGCCATTGTTGTTCGGGTGTGGCATACGCCACCCAAACCTGCGCCATTTGACTCATGCGATCCACTGTCCAATTAACGCCACCATCGCCACTACGATAGATACAGGTAACACCACACGTACTGCAATACGCCAAATGTTATAAAACGCTTCACTGCTAAAGTTCATGGCTTTACGCAAATGGCTGATTTTCATAATCCAGCCTGCAAAAATAGCGTAAATCAAACAAATAACTAAGCCCCAAAGCAATAAGGCAAAATTAAATACAGGACTAATGGCAGGAATTGCCCAAGCCAAAGTTGCTGCAATCAATACAACCCACTGAATCGCAACCACCATTTGACGTTGTGCCAATTGTTCACGTGCCAATTGTAATAAAACCGCTGCTGCTGCAACAGTTGCCACCACCAAAGCCAATGCTGGAATTTGTGCTTGCACGGCAAAGAATGCAAAAGCAACGACTGCCAATAGCTGAGCAATCCAAATTGGCAATACCGTTGAAGTTGCTGCAGATTGTTGCTGTACTTGCGGCAAACTAGTTTGCCAGTACAAGCCCATGCCTAAACCACTGGCCACCAAAGCCAAAACGGTTGCACTGCCCCATTCGCTAAACTCAATTGAGGTGACTTGCCATGCAGGGAGTTCTGAACCCATCACCATCGATAAAACCAAAGCCGCCACAACAGCAACAGCGGTACATAGCAATAAAATTTGACGCGGCACTAATGACAATGCCAGTGCGAAAATAGCCACAATCACAAACAAGACATGACTAGCCAAGTCTGCAGCGGCATATTGATTTAAAATTTGCGCAGCATTAGACAACAAACCGCCTGCTAAAAATGGAATGAACACCACTGCAAGCCAGCCCACCAAACGCCATTTTTGAGAAGCATCGGCATCACGGGTTAAACTTAAAAGTGCTTGTAATGCTGTCGTTTTTGAGCGTTTGGCTAAGGCAATTTCCAAATAAGTAATCGGTAATGCCAAAATCAGCATGGTTGCTAACCACAACAACCAAAAGTCGAGCTGACGCTCAACCTGAATACCTGTCATTGGTGCGAGTGTGGCAATAATAATGAATGATAAACCAAATGCCATCAGCGGCGATAACCATCGTGACATAGCATTGTCCTGCATGACGCTGTCCTAATAAAAATCTACGGCTATTTTGCCTTTGTCATCAAGGAAAAGCAAAACCTCAAAAAAGAAAAAGCAAACTATCGTTAGATAGCTTGCTGCGCAAATTTATAATTTTTATTCTTTCATTTTTATGGCTTCAGACTTATGAGAAGAAACGAGCGAACCAGCCTTTACCTTTCTTCTTCTCATTTTCCTTAATAATACCCATCATATTCTCTTTCACTGCACCGACATAATCGGCGTCATCGTGTTGAATATGATTAATTAACCATTTTGATGAAACTTCATGCAATTCGCCTTCAATGGATTGTCCCATTTCAAAACGATCACGATAAAACTCAATTTTTTTAATGAATAAATCATGTACACGTTTATGTGGTACGCGGTATTTATAACCCGCTTCTTCTTGTAATGATTCTTCAAACGTAAAATGCGACTGGGTGTAATCAATAATATTATCTAAAATCTGCTTTACACGTGCTCGATCTGTACCATCGCTAATTTCAACAATTTCATTAATATAATCGAGGATACGTTTATGCTGATCGTCAATCACATCGATACCAGTGTTGTATTCTGGAACCCATTTCATCTTCATACGACCACCTTACAGAAATAAATGATTAATCACATTGCGGAATGGTAGCCGTATTTCCCATAAATAAAAATGAAGCGAATTGGTAGGGATTGGTTTAAATCGCACAAAAACAACACAAGACATTGATTTAAATAAATTTTAACAAAAATACCCGACTAAAAGAATCAATTATTAATTAACCAATTTATACATTTTCATTCTTGATTTAATTGAATTATACAATAATAAAATGAATATTTTTCAACCACACATACCCGTATAAATTAGTATTGATCCGCTTTGGTGATCCGTCTTAATTCAGGATTTAAACGCTCACGTTCCAAACGCGCAATATGTGTCATTTGGGTTTTAATTGGGCGTCCATGTTGAAATAAAATCATTTCACCTGGCTGAAATGCTGTCCATGTTTCATTTTGAGTCAAGGGTTCAGTGGTAATCACTGCCACACAATCCTCTGCTGTGGTGACTTGGCTAAAATCAACCTCAACATCTAAATCAATTAATTGTGCAGGCTGAAATGGATAAGCACGCACCAACCAATGTAATTTGGTCACCGCATAACTAAATAATGCCTGACCATTGGACAAACAAAAATTAAAAGTGCCATGTTCTGCAATTTTAGGAGAAATTTCGGCTAACAAGTCAAAAATTTGCGTCAGGCTCGGTTCATCATAACCAAAATGATTTACCAATTGATCTAACAAATAACAAAATGCACGTTCACTGTCGGTATTGCCCACAGGGGTAAAACGACCTGATAAACGTGGATGAAAGTCATGTAAATCACCATTATGGGCAAAAATCCACTGGCGTCCCCACAACTCACGACTAAACGGATGTGAATTTTCTAAATTAATTTTGCCTTGTGTCGCTTTACGAATATGGGCAATCACATTACGCGATTTGATGGGATAGTTACGGATCAATTCTGCAATGGGTGACTCCACTGCAGACTGGTTATCGACAAATAAACGGCAAGCTTTATCTTCAAAAAAAGCAATGCCAAAGCCATCAGAATGATCTGAGGTGATTCCTGCGCGCTGCGAAAATCCCCGAAATGAAAAGGTAATATCGGTAGGTGTCGCACAATTCATTCCAAGCAACTGACACATAAAGCCTTATCTTTATACAAATAATGAAATTATCTGATTATTGTGCATCAGCCATGTGGATAATTCAAATCTGAAAAATATAAATAGATTTCTACAGTACCACTTCATAGATATGCAGTGCTGTAGAAATCTCTGCTTAATTATTCTAGTTAAGATGCTTTCACTTTCTTTTGGCGAATAAAATGTTTCGCCATTTGTTTCACATCTAACAAAACAAAATAATCTAGACAATTAAACTCACGGTCATAAAATGCTTGCTCAGACAGCTTAGCATTCATTTTCAGATAAACATCAAACAGTTTAGGTATTCGTTCATCTTGGCTAAAGCTATGACTTGGACAACTTGGCTCAAACGGCTGCTGTGACTGAATATCGCAGCGTTGATTTTCTGCCAATTGTTGAATCGCTTGATGGGTATGATACGCGCGTGCTTCATTACCTTCCAAACGAATACTGACACAGCCAATCATGTGTTTGGCACGCATTTCCCATAACACTTTAGGCACTAAATTCAGCCATAAAATAGAGAGTGTTTTGCCTGAACGATAACGTGGATGCACACAAGTACGCCCCATTTCGACAATATTCGAGAGATGCCCTAACTCATCTATAATTTTAAACTCGTGCGCACTATAACTGTTGGCTAGCTCATGCCCTTGCCAAAGTTTTAAACGAGTATAAGCAACAATTTCACCCGTAGATTTATCTCTGAGTACGGCGTGTTCACAGCCAAAATCGTACAAGTCCTGATCTAAACCCGATTCAAATTCAATGCCAAATTGCTTGGAAAATTGCTGTGCACGAAAGCGCTGTACTTCTTGTAGTTGCTTTAAATTTTCAACCCATTCAAACGCATATTGCGTAGCTTTGCTGTTTTTTTTCTGTGCTTTACCCACTTTAACCATAGGAAAGCTAAACTGCTGACGATACTGATTTAATTTTTGTAGCATCATAGATACCTCATGTTTTCTCCTACACTAGGACAGCAGCATGACACTATGATGACCGCGATTTTAGCGACTACAATTTTAAGATTGCAGGATAGGTGCAAAGCAATTTCAAGGATGCTGAATCAACAAAATTTCAGTTTCTTGCCGTAAATTTGACATAAAAAAGAGCTTCAATTGTGAAGCTCTTTTAGGGATCATCTTATAGAGTTTTATTTACGCGTTTGGACACGGTTGGTAATTAATGTTCCCACACCATGATCAGTAAAGATTTCCAATAAAGTAGCATGTGGCACACGACCATCTACAATATGTGCACTGATTACACCGCCTTTAACTGCATCCAATGCACAACCCACTTTTGGAATCATGCCACCGTAAATCACGCCTGTATCAATTAAACGATCTACTTCCTGCGTAGTCAAACCAGTTAACAGGTTTTTATTTTCGTCTAATACACCCGTAATATTGGTCAGCAAAATTAACTTTTCCGCACCCAATGCTTCGGCAACTTTACCTGCGACTAAATCGGCATTAATGTTATAGGTATTGCCTGCATCATCGACACCTAAAGGTGCAATCACTGGAATAAAGTCGCTGCTGGTAAACATTTCCAACACGTCGGTTTTGACACCCACCACTTCACCCACCAAACCAAGGTCAATTTGTTGTACTTCGCCTGTTTCAGTAGTTTTTTGCATCAATAATTTTTGTGCGCGAATCAAGTTACCATCTTTACCCGTCAAACCAATGGCACGACCGCCATGTTGGTTAATCAGATTGACGATAGATTTGTTGACGCTACCACCCAAGACCATTTCTACGACTTCCATAGTCGTAGGATCGGTGACACGCATGCCATCAATACGGTCAGACTCACGTCCCAATTGCTTGAGCATAGAATCCACTTGTGGGCCACCGCCATGCACCACAATCGGGTTTAAGCCTACAGTCTTTAACAACACGATATCACGAGCAAAAGAACTTTCCAGCTCAGGATCGGTCATGGCATTGCCGCCATATTTCACAACAAGGGTCTTGCCCGCAAAACGTTGAATATACGGCAAAGCTTCAGTCAAAATTTGCGCTTTGTCGATACCAGTCTGTTGATGTGGCATTCGCCTCTCCTTATTGAGCATCTAAAATGTCTTGGGCGATTTCAGGGTATCGCTCACTTAACATGGAAACAAATGTATCGCGAATATCATTCAGTCGTGATGGATTATCGGCATCAAAACGCACCGTAAAATATTCGCCTGTATTGGATGCTCGAATAATGCCAAATCCATCTTCAAAATCAAGTCTTACACCATCTATTTTACTTAATTCTGCACCACTGCGATGGCTAGAACTTTCAACATCATTTAAAACCGCACTCGGTTCAATATTCCGTGTGCTGATATACGTGTCTTCAGTGCAGCAACGCTCAGGGTATTTCTGCATCAATGCCGAAAGGCTGCTGTAATTACTGTGGCTTAAATATTCCAACACACGCAGCGCTGCGTAAATACCATCGTCATAGCCAAAACCACGTCCATCATTGAATACATAATGTCCTGCGTATTCGCCACCGAACACAGCCTTGCCTTGCGACTGCGCCAAATAACGCCGCAAGAAGGTACTGCCCGTGCGAATCATCACCGCTTCGCCACCCAAATCACGCACGGTATTGCGCACCATAGTGGAGCATTTTACATCAAACACCACTTGATGCTGAGGATGAGTTTTTAAACACATTTCTGCAAATAAAGACAGCAAACGATCTGCTGAAAGCACATTGGCATGTTCATCCAAGAGGACGACACGATCACCATCGCCATCTAAAGCAATGCCAATGTCCGCCTGATGTTCACGCACCGCAGCTTTTAAATGTTGTAAGTGTTTTTCTTGTGATGGATCGGGTGCATGTTCTGGAAAATGACCATTGGCTTCGCAGCGTAAAGCAATCACCTCACAGCCCATTTTTTGCAAAACCAAAGCAGCGCAATGACCTGCCGAACCATACATCCCATCTAAAACCACTTTAAAAGTGCCCGCCAGTTGAATATCGTTCAACATTGCCTGCTGATATTGCTGACACGCATCTTCAATAAATTCATGTGAAATGTTGGTGGCGTGTTGTGAGGCGATGGATGGTGCTGCATCGGTATTTAAATAATATGGCGCTGCATCGTGTGCCACGTGTTGAATCATTTCAGGGGTTGGCGGTTCGCCCTGCACAATCCATTTAATGCCGTTGTCTGATTTTGGATTATGACTGGCCGTAAGCATAATGCCATTGCCTGCCGTGTGTCGTGCCATAAAATACAACATCGGGCTAGAACAACAACCCACCATCGTCACTTGAAATTGATGGGCAAGAAAGACTTGGCGCATAATTTCAGCATAAGCGGGGCTATTTAAACGCGCATCATAACCAATACTAATTTGAGTTTGCTTTTCTTGTTGATATTGTTGCACCAATCCTTGTGCAATGGCGTGTACCAATTTCGCGGTCAGCACAGTTTCTTTGCCACGAATGTCGTAAGCGCGAAAAATATGCTGTGGAAAAAGTGTTTGTGGATTGTTCATAGGCTTACAACTACAAAGATGAGCCAACATAAAATAAATAAATCTTGGCTCTATAAATTTTGAAAAATTCTAATCAGACTTTTTAAAGTAGGAATTATCGTCTCAAATCATCAAGCAATATGCTTGTCATTATTAGTGCAACTTTCGTTACTTTTCAAGAATTGTTGGTAAAGTTTCAAGTAAAACCTTACCAAACGATTTAGGCTAAAACCTCAGTAAACTCAGTTTTTACCCGTATGCCCAAAACCACCTGCACCACGTTCAGTGGCGACAAATTCATCTACCTGTTCAAACTCAGCCTGCACCACAGGTACCAAAACGTATTGCGCTAAACGCTCACCAGGTTCTAAGCTAAATGCTGTTTGGCTACGGTTCCACACCGAAACCATCAATTCACCCTGATAATCTGAATCAATCAAACCCACCAAGTTCCCCAACACGATGCCATGTTTGTGACCCAAGCCTGAACGCGGCAAAATCATGCCTGCAAAACCTGTATCTTGAATATAAATCGCTAAACCTGTTTTGACCAATACTGTTTGACCCGGCTCAATCACGGTGCTGCTGTCTACACAAGCACGTAAGTCCAACCCTGCCGAACCTGCGGTTGCATAAGTTGGCATTGGCCATTCTGTGCCTAAACGTGAATCTAAGACTTTAACTTGAACTTTCATGAAGTTTATCCTGTTTTTAAATTTTCAATGTAATTTCGATATAAATTATGCCCTTTGATGCTGTACTTGCATCAACACCGCTGAATGTTTTTCAGCGCTTAATCAGAGCACGTAAATTTTCCAAATAATGCTGTGCCTGTAATTTCGGATCGACATCACCGGCTAACTTTTTCTTACGTCCGAGCCATTCCAATTCATCTTGTGGTAATTCATCCAAAAAACGACTTGGGGTCATTTGTTTCATTTGCCCGCCCGCTTTGCGCTGCTCTGCCAAAGTAATGGTTAAGCCCTGACGTGCACGAGTAATCCCCACGTACATCAAACGGCGTTCTTCCTCGACAGTATCTGCCACAATCGAGTTTTTATGCGGTAAAAGCTCTTCTTCCAAACCAATCAAATACACGTACGGAAATTCCAAACCTTTGGACGCATGCAGGGTGAGTAAATTGACTTTATCGGTGTCTTCTTCTTCCTGTTGCTGTTCGAGCATATCGAGCAGCACCATTTTACGAATCACACTTTCAATATTTTTTTCATCGACATCTTCAGCGCGGTTAATCAGACTTTGGATGCTGCTATACAGCACCTCAATATTATCTAGCTTGGTTTTTTCCTGCGCAGGTGTAGCCGCTTGCTCTTTAATGTAGTCGATATAGCCTGCTTCGAGCATCATCTGGCGGATGATTGGCACAGGCTCATCATCTTCCAATAAATTACGAGTAAAATTGCTAATAAAATCTGAAAACTCTGCCAACTGCGTCGTGGCTTTTTTCGGAATTGCCATGGTTAGGCGCTGATCACCTGCAGCAGCCAATAATGACAAATGGTTTTCCTGTGCAAACAGCCCTAGTTTTTCCAAAGTCACAGGACCAATCGCGCGTTTAGGCGTGTTAATAATGCGTAAGAATGCGCTGTCATCTTCAGGGTTAATAATCAGACGCAAATAACTCATGATGTCTTTGATTTCAGCACGTGCGAAGAATGACTGCCCCCCCGAAAGCTTGTAAGGAATTTGCATTTGACGTAATTGGGTTTCCAGAATACGTGCCTGAAAGTTACCACGATACAAAATCGCATAATCTTTCCAGCTTTTGCCATTCATCAGTTTATGAGTGAGTAAGTCTTTAACCACACGTTCTGATTCATCATCATCGTTACGGCAAGTGATCACCCGAATCACTTCTCCATGACCTTTGTCTGACCAAAGTTTTTTATCAAAAATATGTGGATTATTGCCAATGACGGTATTGGCCGCTTTTAAAATGCGACTGGTCGAGCGATAGTTTTGCTCAAGTTTAATCACTTTTAAATTCGGGAAATCATCTTTCAGCAAGGCCATATTTTCAGGCTTGGCACCGCGCCATGCGTAAATCGATTGGTCGTCATCACCTACCGCAGTGAACTGCCCCATCACCCCCACCAGCAACTTCACCAAAATATACTGTGCGGTGTTGGTGTCCTGATACTCGTCGACCAATAAATAGCGAACACGGTTCTGCCATTTGTCACGCACTTCAGCATTTTCTTGCAAAAGTCGTGTTGGCATTACAATTAAATCGTCAAAATCTACCGCGTTATAGGCACGTAAATTACGTTCGTAAAGTTGATATAAATGTGCAAATTGGATGTCTTCTGGCGTTTCGCACGTGGTATGTGCCTGTTCTGGTGCGATCAGATCGTTTTTCCAGTCCGAAATCATCTTCATGGCTTTGGCAATCAATTCTTTGCTTTCTGCACCCGACAAATTATCGCGGTGCATTAAATCCATCAGAATACGTTTACAGTCATCGGCATCCAAAATAGAGAAGTTGGCTTTTAACGGCGTGTGTTTTAATTCAAGACGCAATAAATTCAGACCAAAGGTGTGGAAAGTCGAAACCGACAAACCTTTGGCTTCTTCACGTGACAATAATTTGGTCACACGCTCTTTCATTTCACGTGCTGCTTTGTTGGTAAAAGTCATTGCTGTAATACGATGCGCAGGAATCCCGCAATGCTTAACCAAATAGGCAATTTTTCGGGTAATCACCGAAGTTTTGCCTGAACCCGCCCCTGCAAGCACTAACAAGGGTCCTTGAGTGTATTTCATCGCTTCAAGTTGCTTGTCGTTTAACTGACTTGCCAGTGACATAGTATTTCCTCTATTTCGGTTCGAGCTCGATTATAGTCATCTCCGCCAAAGATGACTAATCTAAAATGCTACTTTAGACGTCATTGTCTATTTGCTGAGTAGACCCTAGAAATTGCTTGCATAAAAAAACCGCCCGAAGGCGGTTCTTTACAATCTATATAATGCCAGATTATTGGATTGCATAAATGCTGATTTCTACACGACGGTTTTGCTCACGACCTTCTGCAGTAGCATTCGATGCGATTGGGTTTGCAGCACCGTGACCTTGTGCATTAATACGTGAAGTTGATACACCACGGCTAGCCAAGTAGTTTGCAACCGATTGTGCACGTGCTTGTGACAATGGAATGTTGATTGCGTCGTTACCAGTGCTGTCAGTATAACCTGTTACCAAAATACCGCTCTTGTTATCTTGGGTTAGCGTTTGCGCTACTTTGTCCAAGGTAGAATAGAAGTTTGGTTTGATGTTTGATTTGTTAGTATCAAACGTGATGTTACCCGGCATGATCAAGCCAACAGAACCATCGGCATTACGGTTTACTTCTACGCCTGTACCAGCCATTTGTTGACGAAGTTGTTTTTCTTTATTGTCAAGATAAACACCCGCAGCAGCACCCACTACAGCACCAATCGCTGCAGCACGGTTGTTTTGTGCGCTTGTATTTGCGTTACCTTTAGAGATGCCATAACCCGCAGCAGCACCAATTACTGTGCCTAACGCAGTTTTGTCATATTCCATACCACCAAGGTTGTTACCAGTCGTTTGACAACCAGTTAAAACCATTGCCCCTACGACTGCTGCCGAAATTGCTAATGCACGCATGGCATGCCTCCTTACTTGTGTTTTGTTGTATATGCTGAATATTGAATGAAAAAATATACTTAGACCATTGATTTTTTGTTAATAAAAAAACTTTTACTTACAAATATACATGATCATGTACAAATCTTGGTATAACTTCATCACAATTTCTACACACTTTCACTTCAACACTTTTTTATTTTAAAAACAACATTTATATTGGAGTCATCTACAAACACGTGACGCATTGGACGATTTATCTTCAGGATTGATTTATATGTCATCGCAAGCAAAGAAACACCCTTTATTAAAAAAAATCACAAAAGGTCTCACCGTGGGTACAGTCATCACTGGCAGTACATTTTTTCACGGCCCTCCTGTGTTGGCTTTGGGCTTAACCAAACTGTTAAAGCAGTCACGTAAGGTCGATGAAACCAATATTCAAATTACCAACAGTTGGCTCAGTGTAAACAACTGGCTGATTGATCATGTATTACCCAATACCCAATGGGATATCAGCATTGATGAAGATTTGCAACTGAGCATGCAAGGTCGTTATCTCATGACCTGTAACCATCAAAGTTGGGTCGATACCACAGTAAATCAGTATTTTGGCTTAACCCGTATGCCATTGACCCGCTTTTTTACCAAGTGGGAACTGATCTTTATTCCCTTTGTAGGACAAGCCTTTAAAATTTTAGGCTTCCCAATGATGAAGCGTCACAGCAAAGCACAAATTGCCAAAAAACCTGAGCTGAAAGACCGCGATATGGAAGAAGCGCGTAAAGCCTGCCAACAGTTATTAAGTCAGCCCTTTACCCTGCTGAATTATTTAGAAGGCACACGCTTTACCCAAGAAAAACATGATCAACAACAATCGCCTTATCAACATTTATTAAAGCCAAAAGCTGGTGGTTTAGCTTTGGCATTGAATATTTTGGGTGATCAAATTGATGCCTTGGTAGATATGACCATTGTGTACCCAGATGGCGTGCCGGGCTATAGCGAGTTTTGGTTAGGTGAGGTGCCGCGCATTGCGGTGAATTTACGCAAAATTAATATTCCAGATTGGGTGTTGGGCGGCAATTACGAAGATGATGCTGAATATCGTGAGCGTTTTCAGCAATGGGTGCATGAACTGTGGCTGGAAAAAGATCAATTGATTGAAAGCATGCAACAAAAACTTGCAGCTCCGACTGCATAACCATTCAGGTACGCCATGAAAAAGTCTGAAGAACCTGTCATCAAATCCTCTTTTCATCCCCTGCGTAAAGATTCATGGGGATGGAAAATTGCCTTGGCTTATGACTTGTTTTTGATGGGTTTAATCATCTTTAACTTGTTCTGTTTAAGTGCCAATGCCATTTTAATGAGTGATTTTGGCGAATGGTTGTTCGATTTTATTCGTCTACCTGAAATTTTACAGTTTTATCGAACAGAATTGCGCCCTTGGGTGGTGATTACCGAAGGCTGGTTTACCACGTTTTTAATTGTAGAGTTGGGCGTGCGTTGGGGTATTGCAATTATTTTCAAACATCATCAGCGTTGGTGGTTTTTCCCGTTTATTCACTGGTATGAAATTCTTGCAATTATTCCGCAATTGCGTTTTTTACGTTTATTACGTGCCATCGCGATTGGTTACAACCTGCATAGCCATGGCTATAAAGTCATTCCAGACAGTTGGTATAAACGCGGCAACTTTTACTACAACTTGCTAATGGAAGAACTGAGTAGCCGTGTGGTACTCACGGTACTTAATGGTGTGCAACGTGAATTGACCACCAGTACCACTCACAAACAATTTATTGATGATTTGGTCGAGCATCATCGTCAATTACTCGCGATTGCCCTAGCCGATATTTTGCAGGAATCCTTAGGCAAAGAATTACAAATGCAGCGTCACATGATTGCGAAAAATGTCGGGTTGGTGGTGAATCAAGCCATTGAAGATACGCCTGAACTGACGCAATTGCTGCGCCTGATTCCATTGGTCGGTGGACGTATTGAACAGCAAATTCAAAGTATCGGACAGCGATTGGGTGAAAATATCACCCAAGGTTTAATTGAACCTTTTGCACAGCAGCATCAACAAGTACAAAATCCAACTTATCAAATGATTGCTGAAAAAATTAGTCAGATTGAGATTGAACATAATCAGCATATTGATAAATTAGTAGAATCAGCGATATTTGAAAGTTTAGAAGCAATTCGCAAACAAGTAAAAGTTAAACAATGGCAACAAATTTTAAATGAAGGACAACAACACGATATTTCATAAAGGTCTTTCGATAATTTTAGCTAAAACAATGTGAAATATTTTTAGTAACTGAACTAGAGAATTCACCCAATTTGTTCTAGGATTTGCTCTATTTATAAGATGACTTCAACAACCAGCAAAGTTAGAAGTGTTAAGGAATTATTATGGCTGACATACGGATAAAAGGCAGATTGGTCAATGCGATTCGCATTAGCTTAGACACCAATGATCATGATGCGATCCGCCAGCAACTAAGCCCAATGTTGCAAAAATCATTTCCACCAGGGGTTTTGGTGGTCATTGAAAGTTCAGTCGAACAAGAATTGATTGCGCTAATTCAATTGCTAATTAGCCTAGAAGCACAGCCAATTGCTGTGACTGAAGGCATTATGGCAGATCAGGCACGTGCTATTCAGTTCCCTGTCATCCCGCAAGACCGTCCATTGCAGGAAGTGAAAGCCACCAAAGAACAAGTGGTTGAAGTAAAACCTGAACCTGCGGCAGAACAGCAACAGACGGAAAATCAAGTTGCTGAAACTGCACCTGCTGTAGCGCATATTACGTCTTATCACGATGAAATTTTGCGTACAGGTCAATGCTTGGTACAACATCAGGGCGACATTATTTTAACCGCAGGCATCAACAGCGGTTCTGAAGTGATTGCTTCAGGAAATATACATATTTATGGTAGTGTACGTGGTAGAGTCATTGCCGGCGCGGGCGGGAATATTGCGGCACGAATTTTCTGTCATTCCCTAGAAGCAGAATTGGTATCTATTGCAGGCACGTATTGCGTGGCGGACGATATTCCTCAGCATGTGACTAAAAAACCTGTGCATATTTACTTAAATGATAACCAAGAGCTTGTATTTGAAGCTCTACAATTTTAATGTATAAATAATCACCAAAAATCCCCGAAAAAATATAGGGGAATTTAAACCATAACAGGAGTGGATTCGGTGGCGAAAATTGTTGTCGTAACATCAGGCAAAGGTGGCGTAGGTAAAACCACTACAAGTGCATCTTTTGCAACAGGTTTAGCCCTACGTGGTCACAAAACTGTTGTTATCGATTTTGACGTGGGGTTACGTAACCTTGACTTAATTATGGGTTGTGAACGTCGCGTTGTTTATGATTTTGTGAATGTATTAAATAATGAAGCGCGTTTACAACAAGCATTAATTCGCGATAAAGATATCGAAAACCTTTATATTCTTCCAGCTTCACAAACCCGTGATAAAGATGCCCTCACCGATGAAGGTGTGGCACGTATTATGGATGAGTTGGCACAAGAGTTTGATTACATTATTTGCGACTCACCTGCAGGGATTGAGCGCGGTGCCATTCTTGCAATGTACCATGCCGATGAAGCGATTATTGTGACCAACCCTGAAATTTCTTCAGTACGTGACTCTGACCGTATTATTGGTATGCTTGACAGCAAAACCAAAAAAGTAGAACAAAACGAAGGTCGTGTGCGTAAGCACTTGTGTATCACACGTTACAACCCAGAACGTGCCGATAAACAAGAAATGCTAACCATTGACGACATTTCTAAAGATATTTTACGTGTACCAACTTTAGGCGTTATTCCTGAATGTAAGAGCGTACTTCAAGCATCTAACGAAGGTAAACCTGTCATTCTGTATAGCGATGCTGCTGCAGGTCAGGCGTATGATGACTTAGTTGCACGTTTCTTGGGTGAAGAACGTCCGTTTCGTCATATTGAAACAAAACCGAAAGGTTGGTTAGCACGATTATTTGGAGCGTAGACATGGCAGGATTTTGGAGCAAATTATTTAGCGGTGAAGACAAGCCATCTAGCGCACAAACAGCAAAAGATCGCTTAAAAGTGATTGTTGCTTCTGAACAAGGTCTAGGTAAACGCTTAAGCCAAGACAAAATTGATCAGATGAAAAAAGAAATCATGCAAGTGGTAAATCGCTACGTGCGTGGTGTCGATGAACAACATATTCAAATGTCTGTGCGTTCAGAAGCCAATATTGAAATGTTGGAAATGAATATCAATTTGCCTGAAGAGCGATAATCTGAATACTGATTAGTCAAGCAAATTGAATCAGGGCAAAATATGAGACTGGAATAGCAAAGCACTGCTTTGCCCAGTCGCAAGACGAGAAGCTGTGCTTCGAGTGGACTGGATGTACAAAGTTTACTTTGCCGTCGCAAGACGAGAAGCTGTGCTTCGAGTGGACTGGATGTACAAAGTTTACTTTGCCGTCGCAAGACGAGAAGCTATGCTTCGAGATAAAGTGTACTAAAACACTTTTCCGCTTGTGAACTCATATTTTGCCTTTTTTATTTATAGAACAATACCTGGAGATTGCCATGGCATTATCTCAACCTGCGACCTTTAACGAAGCATGGTCGGATGAACGTGTATTTGCCTATTTGAATCAACTTCCACCTGCAGGTGTGAATGCAGATTTTCACGTACTCTATCACGCATTTAAACACATGCGTCCAAGTGACTATGAACGTCTATTGACACAATTTGTTGCCGATGGTCGCGATGTCAATGCCACTAATCCTGAAGGTCAGCGTATTCACGATGTGATTGCTGAATTTCCACGTCAAAAAGATGGTTTTTTAGCAGTTTTAGCCAAGTTTGCTTAAACTGTTTAAACACAATCTCTGGCTAAATTCAGCCAAAAAGATTGAGTGTAAAAAGAAAAAATCCCGCAATTGAATTGCGGGATTTTTTTATAGCACTACTTGATTCAAAATCAAACAGAAAGTGAAAGCTTTACACTAAAATTTCACGTTTCCCATTTGCTCCTTGCTCGCTCACAATGCCTTGCTCTTGCATCTGATCGACAATACGTGCCGCACGGTTATAGCCCAAGCTAAATTTGCGCTGTAAAGATGAGGTCGACACTTTACGTGTTTCCAAAACAAATGCTACACACTGATCATACAACACATCACGGTCTGGACTGCCTTCACCATCTTCAAAACCACGTGAAGATGGTTCTTCATCAAATGGCGTCAAGATTTCATCGACATAGTCAGGATCGCCACGCTCACGCCACGCATCACAAATACGGTTGACTTCATCATCCGAAATAAATGCGCCATGCACACGTTCTGGCTCAATTTTACCCGGTCCTAAAAATAGCATATCACCATGACCAAGCAGGTCTTCTGCACCGCCCGCATCCAAGATAGTACGTGAGTCAATTTTCGAGTTCACACGCAAAGCTACACGGGTTGGAATGTTGGCTTTAATTAGACCTGTGATCACATCCACCGATGGACGCTGAGTTGCTAAGAGTAAGTGAATCCCTGCTGCACGTGATTTTTGTGCCAAACGGGTAATCATTTCTTCCGCTTTCTTGCCCACTTGCATGATCATGTCGGCAAACTCATCTGCCACAATCACAATAGATGGCAATGGTGTTAAACGCGGTGCACGTTCTTGCGTTGCTGAATCTCCCGGCTTCCAAGTTGGATCAATTAAATCTTCACCATTGGCAATAGATTCTTCAACCTTACGGTTATAGTCGCTTAATTTACGAATTTTCAGGAAAGACATTAGCTTATAACGACGTTCCATTTCATTGACACACCAATTTAAAGCGCTGACGGCATCTTTCATATCAGTCACTACAGGCGTCAATAAGTGTGGAATATCGTTATAGTTGGCGAGTTCCAATTGTTTCGGGTCAATCAAAATTAAGCGTAATTGATCAGGCTTGTATTTCAGCAACATCGACAAAATCATCGAGTTCACTGCCACTGATTTACCTGAACCCGTTGTCCCTGCTACGAGCATGTGTGGTGCTTTGCCCAATTCAGTAATCACAGGATTGCCTGAAATGTCTTTCCCCATCGCCATAGATAAAATGCCGTTTGGATCTTCAAAAGCAGGCGTTTGTAATAACTCAATCAAACGTACCATTTCACGTGAACTATTCGGTACTTCAATGCCAATATACGGTTTGCCTGGAATCACTTCGACCACACGTACCGATGCCATCGACATTGAACGCGCCAAGTCACGAGAAATATTGGTTACTTTTGAAGCTTTGACCCCAGGTGCCAAATCCAGCTCAAAACGGGTCACGACAGGACCAGGCTGTGCTTCAACCACTTTGGCTTTGACATTAAATTCCTGTAATTTAATTTCCAGCAATTCCGACAAGCGCGATAATTGTTCTGCGGTGAAGTTCACTTTTTTGTTTGGATCGACTTTATCAAGCAAATCCAAACCCGGTAATGGCGATAAATCACGACGTTTTTCTGCAACCTGCATGGCGCGTGACATCGGACGACCATGTGCATCGGTCAGCGGCGCATCAAAATCAAAGTCATCTTCGTCTAGTGGTTTGCCTGCGGTTTCCTGCCAAGCTTCGATAAATGCTTCTTTGGATAACGCCACTTTTTCTGCTTGTTCAGCCTGTGTAGCAGTCGCTGCGTTTGCCATCACTGCGGCAGTGGCTGCCGTCTGAATAGGTGCCTGAACAAAAGCAGAACTTTGTGCATAGCTACTGGTACTACGCGCTACAGGCGCTTGATCTTGAAATGCATCTTGCTGTAACTCATCACCCAAAAGATCATCCACCAACAAGTCATCTAAACTGTCTAAATCATGCTGCAAATGGCGCTCTTGGCGTACAGCATGATTTTGCGTATTCGAAGCACTTGACGATGGCGGATTAAAATCTGACTCAAATCTGCTGAGATCATCGTTAAAATTGTGAGCCGTAGGATTCGAGTGCGGATGCACTGTTTCTTGCTGGGTCACAGACTCATCTAAAGTATCCATTGCCCCGCTGTTTTGGAATGGGCTATGTAAATCACTTGCAGCTTTGCCTTGCGGAACTGCTGCGAGCAATTCATCAAAAATTTGATCATCATCCCAATCTAACGAAGATTTTGCAGTGGCTTGAGATGCCGTAGATGCAGGACGCACTTCATCAAAAGGATTCGATTGTAGATGTGGCTCTGGTTCTTCAGAAGCACGTAATAATGCATGAATGTCTTGGTTATGCTGACTGTCGGTATTTTCTTGTAAAGCACGCCACACTTCGCCTGTCGCAACAATACGCTGGCTGTCTTGTTCTAAGCGATGCGCCTTTTCGATGGTTTTTTCTAACTCAACATCATCAATTTCATCTTGCACCAATAGCTGTTGCTGCGCCTGTTGCTCTTCTTCTTCACGTTGCTGCATGTGATTAAACATACGCTCTGCCGCAGGATGTGGCGCAGTTGTTTCAGCTTCTTTCGCCTGTGCAACCACGGGTTCACTTGCTGCTTCTAAATCAGTTGATGCCACTTCAACAGCAACCACAGGTGCAGCAGCGACAACGGTCTTTTTCACCTGTGGTGTAGAACGGTCAAAGTCAGATTCTGCTTCAGGTACATTGCGATAGAACAAATCTTGCAGATAAGCAGGTGTAGCTTTTAAAGTTGCCCACGTTCTGTTCCACTTCACCCCAAATGCGAGGGTAAATAAGAAAATCCAAAAGACGACTAAAAAAAGTGTTGCTCCATAAATGGTTAAAATTTGCGATAAACTTTTCCCAAGTTCAAAACCAATGATGCCGCCTGAGGCATTGTCTAACGTATCGGCAGGTACTTGCCAAAATAAATACAGCAAACTTGCTGTTGCCAATAAAATGAAGAATTGTGCAGCATAACGAAATGGACGGTTTAAAAAACTACGTGGCCACCAGACTTGTAAGGCTTCAATAAAAAAATAAGCAGGAAGAAGCAGACTCGCCCAACCTAAAAAGCCAAACAGTAAATCGGCAATCCACGCACCTGCGATTCCACTCGCATTTGAAACCTGTTGGGTGTCACTGGAAATGTGCATCCAACCTGGGTCAAATGGAGTATAGGTCACTGTTGCAAGGAACAGATATATTCCAAAAGAGACCAAAAATAATGTCGCTATTAAGCGATGTGCATAAGCACCCGACACCGCAGTCATATATTGTCCTGTCGCCAATTCTTCATCAATGTTTTTTGTTTGTTCGATGGTCTTAAAAAGCCACCTGATTCGGAGCGTCTGTATTTCATTTAGCTGTGTCATTTAAGTTGCATTTCACGATGCAAGCTTCACCACACAGCAAGCTATAAATTATAACAGACCTTCTATTATGCATGTGTTGCCTAGAAAAAGATGCAAGATTATTGAAGTGTGTTGTTAACTTTTTCTATATAGCTCAAATCGATTTACATGATCAGTAATATCAACTTTAATCACACAGCAAACTCATCCTGTTTCACGTATAATTCCATAAATTTCTAAATAAAAAAAGGATGCTGTGCATGAGCGCTCGTCACTCACGTTTAATTATTTTAGGTTCAGGCCCTGCAGGTTATAGTGCCGCAGTATATGCTGCACGTGCCAACTTAAAACCGACTTTAATTGCAGGCTTACAATTGGGTGGTCAGCTCACCACAACTACGGAAGTTGATAACTGGCCAGGTGATCCTGAAGGTTTAACAGGCCCAGCGTTAATGGAACGTATGCAAGCTCATGCGGAACGCTTTGGCACAGAAATCGTGTATGATCATATCAATGAAGTAAACCTGAATGTGCGCCCATTTGTACTGAAAGGTGATATGGAAGAATTTACCTGTGATGCTTTAATCATTTGCACAGGTGCGACTGCACAATATTTAGGTTTAGAATCTGAAGCAGCATTTATGGGTCAAGGCGTAAGTGCTTGTGCTACCTGTGATGGTTTCTTCTACAAAAACCAAAAAGTGATGGTCGTTGGCGGTGGTAACACGGCTGTTGAAGAAGCATTATACCTGTCTAACATTGCATCACACGTGACATTGGTGCATCGTCGTGATTCACTTCGCTCTGAAAAAATCTTGCAAGATCATTTATTTGCCAAAGAAAAAGAAGGCAAAATCAGTATTCTTTGGAATAACCAAGTTGATGAAGTCTTGGGCGACAACACAGGCGTAACTTCAGTACGTTTAAAATCAACCACTGATGGCTCTACTCAAGATGTTGATGTGTCTGGCTTATTCATTGCAATTGGTCACAAACCAAATACAGGCATGTTCGAAGGTCAATTGAACTTGCGTGATGGTTATATCCAAGTACAAAGCGGCACTGCAGGCAATGCGACACAAACTTCTGTGGCTGGCGTATTTGCTGCGGGTGATGTAGCCGATTCCATTTATCGCCAAGCGATTACTTCTGCAGGTTCAGGCTGTATGGCAGCACTGGATGCAGAAAAATATTTAGATGCACTTGGTGAATAATTTAGTGTCCAAGTTTAAAGACCGCTCTCCTTGAGCGGTTTTTTTATCACGACATTTTTAGGTATGATGAAATCAAGTTCATCGTAAAACTTCATACGGCAATTGATATGCACACGCTCCCGGCTTCACAATTCATTTTCCCCGATCCCATTGAAGTTGATCCTGAAGGTGAAGGCTTGATTTGTGTAGGTGCAGACCTTTCCCCTTCAACCTTATATGAAGCCTATACACATGGCTTATTTCCATGGTTTTCAGAAGGTGATCCTATTTGTTGGTGGAGTCCTGAGCCACGTTGCGTGATTATTCCGCAACATTATCAGCCGAGTAAGTCTTTAATCCGCAACATGAAAAAAATGGATTATCGCATTACTGTCAATCATGCCTTTGAACAGGTAATTCGCAATTGTGCCTTGCCCCGTAGCTATGCCAATGAAACTTGGATTTCTGAAGAGATCATTCAAGGTTACAGTCAGCTTTTTGCAGCAGGTTATGGCTATAGTGTAGAAGTTTGGGATCAAGATCTTTTGGTCGGTGGTTTATATGGGGTCAGCATTGGTAAAGGCTGTTTTGGCGAGTCCATGTTTAGCCATCGTACCGATGTCTCCAAAATGGCATTTTATAGTTTGATGCTGCTCGGACAAGAACAACAATTGCCTTGGATTGACTGCCAATTGATCAATGACCATTTAATCAGTCTCGGAGCATGTACACTTTCTCGCCAAGACTATCTTAAATCGTTACAAGATGTTGTAAAACAACCTGCAATCAATTGGAAAAAATATCAGGACAGTGTATTTTCAAGTAAAACAATAGCGCAGTATGCGCGCCTACTTGAATGACAATAACAGAGAGGGATCTTGAAAATGAATTCATATCACCCAAAATCCCTGCTAAATGATTTGCAGTATTACATTACCCCGCCGCACGATTGCAGCTATTTACCTGAAAAATCTGCGCGGATGGTTTTTTTAGACCCTGCACATAAAATTGATGTGCTGACTTTGTCTGAACTCTCTCGGGTCGGTTTTCGTCGCAGTGGCGATTTTGTCTATCGTCCTGAATGCCATTTGTGCCGCCAATGCCTTTCTTCGCGTATTCCTGTCGCTGAATTTAAAATGAACAGCACCCAAAAAAAAGCTTGGAAACGCAATCACGATTTACAAATCAAAATCACCAAGCCACAAGATGCAGGTGATTTGCATTATGCGCTGTATGAACGCTATATCAATGAACGACATGCCGATGGCGATATGTTCCCTGCCAGCCGTGACCAATTTGAAAAATTTTTAATCCACAGTTGTACCAGCAGCTTCTTTTTAGAAGTTTGGCAAGCAGATCGCCTAATTGCGGTATCGACCTGTGATTATTTAGATGATGGTATTTCTGCGGTCTATACCTTTTTTGACCCAGACGAAAGTCGTCGCTCACTCGGAACATTTGCGGTATTAAAACAAATTGAACAGGCACAGCATTTGGGACTGCAATATGTTTACTTAGGCTATTGGGTACCACATTCCAATAAAATGAATTATAAATCGCAATATGGGCCCCTTGAGCTACTACTCGATGGTCAATGGCGACGCATTAACCGCAGCCTAAATACCGATGAGGTGCAGCAATTGGGAAACTCCTTAATGACCACGCTGCCCTTAGGCTGGAATAACTCCATCATCAAATAAAAATGTAATGATGCAATACTATTTTTGCATCGATCAGATTTACTTAAACAAACTGGCAAAATCATCGCTACAAGATTTCACCATAATAATGGCATGCTCCCGTGTGCCATCCGTTTTAGGATAATAATTTTTACGTAAATCAATTTGATGAAAACCTGACTTTTCATACAGGGCTATCGCAGCTAAATTACTTTCACGTACTTCTAAAAAAATCTGCACAGGTTGGTTTTTCAAACCTGCAATAGAATGTTCTAGCAGTTGATAACCTAAACCTTTGCCTTGCTGACTTGGATGCACCGCCATCAACAACAAATTTGCTTCATCCAACACAGGTTGCAAAATACAAAAACCCACCACTTTCCCTGCATGTTCAATCACGGTACTGTGATAACTCTCTACCGCTTCGGCAAATTGTTTGGCACTCCACGGATGACTTTGTACCAAATTTTCAATCGCAACCACATCGGCGACATCATGGGCTTGCATTAAACGAATCATAAGAAATGATCTTGTGCTGTTCTAAGATGTAGGCATTATAGATTTCACGACAAAAAAATCGAGCAAAAAAAAAGGCAACTTACGTTGCCTGACCAAAGGGAAAAGTTTAAAAGCCTAATTTAGCTTTCCAAGTATTTAATAATGTTGTGGTATCAAAATCGTTAGGATGAAAATTCGGTTTGAAATAGAACAACATTTCTTTGCCCATGCCTGTAATAATCCCTTTAGATGGACTATAGGCATAACGATAAATCATGCGTAAATTTTCCAAATTCAACTGCTCGTCTTGTTTTAGTAAACGCAACAAAAAATAGTTTTGTACAAAAAATAAAGTCAGCATCGAAATAACCAAAGAACTTGTACGTAGTGCATAGGCTTTCAGACCTTTGCCAAACACACCTTCAAATACATCATACGCAACAGCTTTATGTTCGTTTTCTTCAATCGCATGCCACAACCACATAGTTTTCATGGTGTCATCAGTCATCAATTCTTGAATATGTGAATTGGTTAATAATTGCGAGGCAATCGTTGCTGTGAAATGTTCTAGTGCAGTAGTTGCTGTTAAATCTACCATTTCCTGAGTAATGCCAATCTGTTTAGCCAACTTTGCCATAAATTTGCGTGTAGTTTGAATCACAGTATCTGTATGACGATCCAAAGTATCAACATCATGCCCAAATTTCTGTGCAGAGGCATTAAAACCGACATGCTCATGCGTGTGCATGGCTTCTTGTCCAATGAAGGCACTGATTTCTTTCTGTAAATCTACATTGTCTTTCAGCATTGGGTGATAACGCACAGCACGTACACTGTCTATAAAGAACTTCTCACCTGCAGGAAATAACGCAGATAATGCAGTCATAAAATGCGTTAGACCTGCATTACCACTCATCCAATATTCAGGTACAGCATCAAAGTTGAAATTCATTCGACGGACAGGAAAACTCGCCCCTGCACGTTCACTAATACTCACTTTAGCATTCATGTTGCTCACTCCTGAGGTTACAACAATGAAGTCATTCATTTCCTGTAACCCGCTATATTTTTTATTTTTCGGTATGAGTTCATATTACGGTTTTCTGTGCGGTATTTAAGTGCAGTTAAGGACAGTGAGTTGTCAGTTCAGGACATGAAGAATAAAAAATAATGATAAGTGAAATTATTTTTTGTGACGCAAGAGTAAAAAATAGACAATGAAATTATTTTTACGACGCAAGAGTAAAAAAATAGACGATGATTTTTTATGACGTAAGAGCAAGAATAATTAGACAGCAAAATTATTTTTATGATGTAAGAGAAAAAAAGGCAACTAAACCGCAGCAAAAGAATGTTCATAAAATGGTTTTAGATTGATTCAAGGTTTAAAGAACAGCTATTTCATCCATCAATACAGTAGGACAAGCTTTCATCCATCTGGAAACTAGCACACAAAATACAGCCATAAAAAAAGCGCCCCAAATGGAGCGCTTTTTCACACTATAAAGTGATTATGCTGTTACTTTAGCAACAACACCAGCACCTACAGTACGACCACCTTCACGGATCGCAAAACGTAGACCTGGGTCCATTGCGATTGGGTGGATTAATTCTACTGACATTTCAACGTTGTCACCTGGCATTACCATTTCAACGCCTTCTTTCA